>NZ_JAJNAN010000067.1:0-11763 GCF_022227565.1 Ectothiorhodospira sp. 9100 | reverse complement strand
AACTGTGTGAATTCCTGGAAGTAGTGCTCCAGGGCCTCCTTCCAGGGGCTGTCGTGATCCGTGGGCCTGTCGGTGTCTTGAGTAGTCATGCGCAGTCCTGTTGCAAGGGAGAAGGGTGGCAGACACCTTGAATCCCCCAGTTATCGCGGGCGATGGCTATCACGTGTTTATCATAGCCGACAGGCCGGGATCAGTCGGTTGCCGATGCGGCCATGGCCTGGAATGCGGTGCTGAAAAAGGTGACAGACCCCTTTAGTCCCTCAGCCTTTGTCGATGACGGCCCTGAGGCAGTAGTGGGTGCTGCCGGAGAAAAAGGTGACAGAAAAAGGTGACAGACACCTTTAGCCGCGCAGCACGCCATAAGCTGGCCGATGCTCCGGTTCCAGCATGTATGCACCGAGGACGGGCGCCTCCAGGTCCAGATCCACCAGCAAAACGGTACGTCCCTGGCGAACCAGTTCACGCCCCCACAGCATCATGGCCGTAGAACGGCCCAAACCGTTATATCCGCCGCGATACAGGTGCGTCTGGCCTGGAGGAGGCATTCCGGAATCTCGTGTAGCTGGACGTCAATCAGTCAGTAGCTTCAATTGCGGTTCAATGGGCGAGTGCTGTCATACCAGTTCTGGTTGCTCGTGTCGCAGAATCTCTTCGGCAATAGGACCAAAAAATTGGCGTGTCATGCTGAAAAAGGACTTGAGTTTTCCAGAAACAGGTAAAAGATCCACCGTCGCCAGGCTGTGCAGGTCCATTTTGTTATCCAGGTGTTCGTCAAACAATTCGCTCAGCTCATCCCACCACTGTCTACGTTCACTCCGCAAAAACTGGCTGTTGAGGTTAAGGACGTCGATGGTGTAGTGGGCCCGCTCGCTGTCCCAGTCATCCAGGTTTTCTTTGGGCACAATGCGACCATCTGAAAGGTAAGAAAAGAATCTGTCACAGTCGGACTGATGAGGTGAGACAAATCTTTGCATATCCACAGCGCGTTGTTTATCTGGTGCGTGCCCTCCGAAAAGATCAGAGCCGGCTAATTGCTGATGGCCTTTTAGAACACCGATTCTCTGTGCCTCCATAGCACTGGCCGCGAGGTTAGCGTAATCAAATGTCTGTTTCGGGTTCTGGCTTTTGTTTTCCACATGCTCGATGTGAAAGCCTATGCCGTAGGCGTTCGCGTCCAATTCGCTATAACAGCACAGATGGAACTGCTCATCCAGCAGATAGTTCATCACCTCCGGTTTGTGACTGAAGCTTCGCCATCGGCTGGAGGCTTGTTTGCCCGTTTGTGGGGGCGTTTGGTTTGCCTGATTAAGATGATAGCCACCGTCTCCCTGTTTGGTGATTCTCCTCATCTTCGAAGCGCCTTCTGCCTTTCGATGCTGCGCTCCAAGCGCTGCAGTTGGGGGTGTTTTTCACCCAAAGCCTTTACCAAACGAGAACTCAAAGATTTTGCTTCATGACTGTCATGGAATCCTTGATCAACCAATTCAGTCAGGCGTTGGAGATCATCTTTCTCATCAACTGGTGGCTGTGGATCCACCAACATCACAGCCTGGAGTACATTGTTGCTCGGTTCACCATAGGTGCTGGCCAGTGGTTGTCCTGCTGTCGCATCACCGGCAGCATCACTTTGGATAACACGGATATTCTCCCGCCGAATGGTGCTCAATACCTGGGGGCTATGTGTGGTAACGACAAACTGGATGCGGGGAAACGCATCGCGCAGGGTTTGAATGACCGTTTGTTGCCACTCCGGATGAAGGTGCATGTCCACTTCGTCAATCAAGGCGATACCTTGTGTTGCCTGCTGTGCCATTGCACCCATTTGGGGGTTGAGCTTGGCGCAGCGCCACGCTAGGTCGGCGACCAGAGAGACCATGGCACGCACACCGTCGCTGAGTTGCGAAACAGGTAACACGCCCATATCCGGGTGGGTCATGGCTAATTCTTCGTGTTGAACACTGTAGTGAAAGTCGCCCCAACCCTGGGTTTGCAGCACTTTATCCACCGTGTTCTGGACGCCTTCGATCTGGTCTCCCAGCGTGTAGCTTTCGTAGGCATCCCTGCTTTTTTGTTGCAACACGGCCAGCGTGGCTTTGGTCATCCACTGTTGAACCTGGGTAAAACTCGATGCAGAGCTGAAACAGTCTTCGTAACCCATGGTGCGGCTGGTGCTGAGCACAGCCTTGCGGCTGATGTTTTTGTGGGCATTCCACAAACGGCCGGAGCCATAGTACGCCAATAGTGGTAGGTCGACGGGCTCCAGCCCCCGCACACGCTCCATGAGCGCTTTGCCCAGGTGGGTCAGCTCGGTGGCACCTTTAACCGTAGTTCGGCCTTTGGCTCTCAGTTCGCGGACCACGGGGGCATTTAAATGCTCCAGCGTTGCTTCAATGCGAACCGGGAAAACTTGCTCATTATCCGAGCGGCCTTGCAGGCGCTGGTATCGGGCATCACGATATTCGATGGACTTGGATCTACCCAGATCAAAGGCCCCGACAAACGTACCCAGTGCCACCGTGGCTGCATCCAGCACGCTTGTCTTACCCTGGCCATTCCTGGCAGCCAGAACAGTCAGTTCTGGATGAAAAGAAACCTCCAGGCGTTGAAAACGCCGGAAATTACTCAGCGCGAGCGTGTTGAGCTTCATTTACCTGGCTCCTCAGGGAGCTGTTTTCGATGTGATGCGGGTTCTTTGCAGCAACCGGCAACCGCCCCCGTGTCTGGATGGCGTGGCCGGGGGTGCCCGCAGCCTGGTAGCCGATGAACAGGACATTGTGGCATTCGTCCCCAAGCATGCGTTTGAGGTAGTTGACCACGCGGCCTCCGGCGGCCATGCCGCTGGCGGCGATCACCACGGCCGGGCGGCCGGCGCGGGCCAGGTAGTCCACAGTTTGCAGGTGGGCTTCGTGGCTGTCCACAGTATAAAGGTTGTCGAAGGCCAGGGGGTGGCGGCCGGCGTGGAGGCGCTGGTGGGCTTCGGCGTCCCAGTAGGGTTTGAGGTCGCGGTAGGCCTGGGTGAAGCGGGCGGCGAGGGGGGAGTCGACGATGACGGGGAAGTGGGGGCACGTCAGCTTGGGGGGTGGTGTTAGCTTGGGTGGAGGGGACGGATTTGAAATCCGTCCCCGGGAGATTTTGGAAAAAGGTGACAGACCCCTTTAGTCCGCTCAGTTCTGCGGCCAGGTTGCGCTGCGGGTTGTCCTGGAGCAGTCGCAGGAGGCGGTATTGGATGTCTTCGCGTTGCATGGGGAAGTTGGGCACGCTACTGTCGGGTCGGTACGCCTTGGGAGGCCCGTCCTGGGGGTGTTGGGTTGGTTCGTTCAGGGGGTGAACGAAAGGGGGTAGGGTAATGGGTGATGGGGGGATGGCAAGGGGTCAGTGCTTGAACAGCGTATCAAGGCTTTCAGCAAAGAGGATCTCATCGGACCAGGCTTCCAGTTGGTCGACATCCGCTGCCTCCAGCTGCTCTGAAACCCAATGGGGCAAGTCCCCAAAGCGCTTTCTCAGCTGCCGCTGCAGAATACGCCGGGCTTCCAGTTGACGACCCTGACCAACCCCCTGCTGAAGCCCTTGTTCAAGCCCCTGCGCCATCCCTTGCTGATGTGCTTTCTCACGTTCAGCGCGTTCAATGGTGTTTACATAAGGCATCTTCTTTTCCTCCTGTATGGCGTAGACCGCCTGCACAAAACCCGGTTCCAGCTCTCTGGGCAGTTGGATCATCCAGTCGATGATCTTGAACAGCCGCACGATCTGCTCGCGACTGTAGCCCCGTTCGTACAGCAGTCGGACCAGGGCAATCTTGACATCCTTGCGCGTGGCGCCATCCTTGATGCGCTTGGCCTTGATCTGCGCCATCACCACCAGGGCAAAGACGTTATCGCTGGCTTCCAGATCCGCCCAGCGGGCTTCCCGGTCGATCAGCTGAGCAAATCCTTCCTCCGGCTCGCCCTGGACTTCCACGTGGATGAGCACCCAGGTCTCACTGCCATCACGGGCATACACCTGGATCAACTTGTCCGCATGGCGTCGACCCGTGTTGGCGTCCGCCGTGATCTGCTGCAGTTCCTTGTCCATGGGGTTGTAACCCCGGGACCAGTCCACCTCATGGTGGATCGCCGGGAACAGCAACTGTGTGAATTCCTGGAAGTAGTGCTCCAGGGCCTCCTTCCAGGGGCTGTCGTGATCGGTGGGCCTGTCGGTGTCTTGAGCGGTCATGCGCAGTCCTGTTGCAAGGGAGAAGGGCCGGGGATGAGGGGCGGGATAGGCACTGTGCCAGCCCTTCCCCCCCTCACCCCAACCCCTCTCCCCCTGGGGGAGAGGGGCTTGGAATGGGAAAAGGTGTCTGTCCCCTTTTGAAGGGTTTCACAGTTTGGGGTGTTCGAGTTGTATTCCCCCGGCGGGTGTGGAGGATGATGTGTGTCGCCACTGATGGCAGTCAGGGATGAGCTGGCAATGCGTCATGGATGATCCAACGGATGGATTCTGCCGCGCGACATGGGCCCCGCCACAAGGATTGTGGCGGGGCCCACCTCTTTGTGGGGTGCTGCGAATAAAAAGGTGACAGACCCCTTTTTCACGACCAGGACACGCCATGGGCAATCACCACGACACCGGCTACAAGGAGCTGTTCAGCTACCCCGAGCTTGTTCGGCAGCTCATTGAGGGGTTTGCGCCACCGGAGGTGTCGGCGATGATGGATTTCTCCACCCTCACGGACCATAGTGGAAACTATGTCACCCCGCTGTTTGGTGAGAAGTTCGAGGACAAGGTCTGGTCGGTGGAAGTGGCTTGGGATGGCGTTCGGCAGCGGGTGTTCGTGTATCTGCTTCTGGAGTTTCAGTCCACGGTGGACCACCGCCTGCCGATCCGGATGCTGCATTATGTGGCGTGTTTCTACGACCATCTCATCAAGACCAAGGTGACCACGGCTAGAAAGGGCATGCCGCCGATCTTCCCCGTGGTGCTCTACAGTGGCTCCAGGCGCTGGACGGCCCGAGAGGACATCTACCGGATGATCAGGCCGGAACCGCCGGGGTTTCTATGCGTCTACCAGCCGCACCTGCGCTATTATCTGGTGGATGAGTCCCGGTTCAGCGAGGAGGAGTTGGCCCGGCGCGATACGCCTCTGAGTGGTGTTTTTGGGGTGGAGAATGCGTCTAAGGATCTGCAGGCCTTGCAGTTGGCCATAGATCGTTTGGTGGCGAGTATCCGGGCGCATCCTGAGAAGTCGCGCCTGGACGAGGTGATCACCCGCTGGCTGAATCGTCACCTGAAGCGTCTGGAGGCTGGTGTGGAGCTGGACCGGGTCAACAGTTTGGTGGAGGACAAGGCGATGCTGGCGGAGAATCTTGAGACGTTGGTTGAGAGGGAGCGGCAGAAGAGTCGGCAGGAAGGGCGGCAGGAGGGACAGCGTCTGACGGCGATCAATCTCCTTAAGCTGGGCATGCTCACTGAAGAGCAGATTTCCCAGACCACGGGTTTGCCTCTGGCCGAGGTGAAGGCGCTGCAGTCGGGGCAACCCCACTGACTGGTCGCGACGATAAAGGGTGTCTGTCCCCTTTTGAAGGGTTTCACAGTTGGATACGCCCAGTTCTGCGACCAGGTTGCGTTGCGGGTTGTCCTGGAGGAGGCGCAGAAGGCGATATTGGATGTCTTCGCGCTGCATGGGGGATGGCAAGGAATCAGTGCCTGAGCAGCGTATCAAGGCTTTCAGCAAAGAGAATCTCATCAGACCAGGCTTCCAGTTGGTCGACATCCGCCGCCTCCAGCTGCTCTGAAACCCAATGGGGCAGGTCCCCAAAGCGCTTTCTCAGCTGCCGCTGCAGAATACGCCGGGCTTCCAGTTGACGACCCTGACCAACCCCCTGTTCACGCCCCTGTTCGAGCCCCTGCGCCATCCCCTGCTGAAGCGCTTTCTCACGCTCAACGCGTTCAATGGTGTTCACGTAAGGCATCTTCTTTTCCTCCTGTATGGCGTAGACCGCCTGCACAAAACCCGGTTCCAGCTCTCTGGGCAGTTGGATCATCCAGTCGATGATCTTGAACAGCCGCACGATCTGCTCGCGACTGTAGCCCCGTTCGCAGTGCAAGAGTGCCTGTCCCTCTCGCCGTCGCCGCCGTCGCAGCTGTGTTCAATTTTAGAGCTTGCGAAAGATCAAAAACACGACGTTCTCAATTTTTGGCCACTACAGGGAATAGTTCATAGTTGACCTGCCAGTTTGGCGCTGGCCAGGCGATTGAGGCTCACCCCCTGCTCAGCCGCCATCAACACAAGCTGACGGTGCAACTCAGGCGGTATGCGTACCCGAAATTCACCACTATAACGTCGCTCTGCCAAAGGCTCGGGTACCGGCTCACCGTTTGCCTTGAGGTCTGTGACCACCTCGGCAACCACACCCCTTATACCGCTCAGCGCAGCTTCAGGCGTCTCTGCCAGCCAGCTCAGCGAAGGGAACTCCACACACAAACCTACATGCTCTGCATCCTCGGGCGACCACGTAACCCGATAGGTGTAGTGATCCAGGCTCATCTCTGCCCCTCCAGTTTGTCGATCGCCTGCAGCACCTGCCGTACCTGATAAGGCTTGGCTTTGCCGCCGGCATCCTGAATATTGACACGCGGATTGCCCGGCCAAGGCGTTTTGAATATCAGGTGACTTGTACCTGATTGGCGCGGCTCTCCAAAATAGGCCACGCAGACCTTGCGTAAATCGGAAAAACGAACATTCGCCGGCTCTCTTCGCAGCAGATCGAGTAGTTTTTCGATAGACGCCATGTCATAAATGGTTCCACTATTGGACCCTTCTGTCAAGTTACCCAGACGCGCCCGGGTCTACCAGTCCCGGTGAATCAATCCAGACATCTCCCCGCAGAGTCCACCCACACTCTGCCACCGTCCCGACTCCCTCACCGGGGAAATAATCTGGAAAAGGTGTCTGTGCGGCCTGGCAAGGCCGCATGTTCTAGCGGGTGAGAGTCCCGCCTGGGTAACCGTGAGCCGCGGGCCCAGTATCGGGCCTTGCGGCGCGACTGGTAACAGGCGCGTCGATGCGTAGGCACGAAAGCAGGCGAGGTGCAAAGGTAACGAGTGAAGCCGACCCTGAAGGTGATGAGCCCCGAAAAATTCCAGTTGGAAAGTGCCGACGGGTTAGACACCCCGGCAGGCAACAACCCGTGACGCGCTCCGGCGAGTGGCGCGGGTACTTCCCGCGGAAAAGGTGTCTGTCCCCTTTTGAAGGGTTTCACAGTTTGGGGTGTTCGAGTTGTATTCCCCCGGCGGGTGTGGAGGATGATGTGTGTCGCCACTGATGGCAGTCAGGGATGAGCTGGCAATGCGTCATGGATGATCCAACGGATGGATCCTGCCGCGCGACATGGGGCCCCGCCACAAGGATTGTGGCGGGGCCCAACTCTTTTGGGGTGCGGTGAATAAAAGGTGACAATAAAAGGTGACAGACCCCTTTAGCCTCTCGGGTGCGGGCGCTGCCGATGGATACGCCCAGTTCCGCGGTCAGGTCGGGCTGCATGGGGGGGCACGCTACCGCCGGGTCGGTGCGCCTTGGGGGGATGGCAAGGAATCAGTGCTTGAACAGCGTATCAAGGCTTTCAGCAAAGAGAATCTCATCAGACCAGGCTTCCAGTTGGTCGACATCCGCCGCCTCCAGCTGCTCTGAAACCCAATGGGGCAAGTCCCCAAAGCGCTTTCTCAGCTGCCGCTGCAGAATACGCCGGGCTTCCAGTTGACGACCCTGACCAACCCCCTGCTCAAGCCCTTGTTCAAGCCCCTGCGCCATCCCCTGCTGAAGCGCTTTCTCACGCTCAACGCGTTCAATGGTGTTCACGTAAGGCATCTTCTTTTCCTCCTGTATGGCGTAGACCGCCTGCATACGGCTTGAAGAGTACTGGACAGGAGGGTGCTTGGCATGGCCAATACCCGGTGCGCAATCATGTAGATCCCCGCAGCAGCGGGACTGAACAGGATGGCAAACAGGATTGGCGGTAGCTGCGAACCGGCGGTGTTGAACAGCCCACCCCAGGTGGAGTAAATGGGGAAACCGCACATAACGCCCAGCCGCCGCGCGTATGTCGCGCCAGCGGACCCAGCAGATAGCCGCCCAACTGGACGCTGACCGTGGCAATGGCCTGAGTGAGCTTGGTGCGGGCGATCGGCGTGAAGGCCTTCACGCGGATCGCCCAGTAGTTGAAGACCTGATAGATGCCGCTGAGCAGCAGGGCCAGGGGCAGCAGCCACAGGTAGCTGGCCAGGGCCGGGGTGTTGAACACATCGGCGATGGGCTGGGCGAAGAAGATCACCAGCACGGTGGCCAGCAGGCTCATGTCGGCCACAATGATCAGTCCCAGGACGACCACGTGGGCCGCTTCCTCGTCGCTTTCTGGCAACGGGATGGCGAGCTGGTAGCGCAGACTGGCGATCACGCTCAGGATGCCCAGCAGGGCGGCGAACACGGCCAGCAGCCCGAAGTCTTCCGGGCTGTACAGGCGGGTGAGTAGTGGCGAGGCCAGGATGGTGATGCCCTGTCCGGCCGCGGTGCCGCCGGCGAGGATGGAAACGCTGCGGGCAAAGCGGCTCTTGGGCAGAGCGCGCCGAAAGGTGTCTTTGATCACGAGGTTGAGTGTGTTCGGGTTAACCGTGGGCTTCGGCGACGGCCTGCACGACCCGCTCCTGCTCCCCGTCTCCCAGCATGGGGTGCATCGGCAGGCTGATCACCCGTTGGCTGATGCGCTCAGACACCGGCAATCCATCTGCCGCGTGACGGGCCTGGTCGGTGGTGAACGCGGGCTGGTGATGCAGGGGCACGGGATAGTGGACGGCGGTGGGGATGCCTTGGGCCTTGAGGGCATCCTGTACCGCGTGAAGGGGGTGGTGATCACTTCGTCGCCGGGGCCGATGCCCAAGGCCATCATGGCGATCAGCAGGGTGTCGGTGCCGCTGCTGGCGGTGATGCAATGAGCCACGCCCACGTAGTCGGCCAGGCGGGTTTCCAGTTCGCGGACTTCGGGGCCCATGATGTATTGGCCGTGGTGGAGGACCCGGTGAATACCCTGCTCCAGCGCGGAGCGGATCGTCTCCTGCTGGGCCTTGAGGTCGATGAAGGCGGGGTTCTGTTCCGTGGCCGCTGTGGCCGCTGGCTCTTCGCAGTATGTGTGAGGGCTGATGGCCCGTTCCGGGTGGGCGTTCAGGATGCGCTGGTCGCGGGTCAGCAGGCGGATGCCACCGGGTGGAAAGCGATCGAGGGCGCGGATGAGCTGTTCGTCTTGCGGGTCGTCGCTATCGAAGACCGGTCCTTCCCCGGTCAGGGCGGCGAGCCAGTGCTTGTCGGCTGTGAAGTGCTTGAGAAGAGCCCGTGCACGCGCCTGGTATTCGGGATTGCTCTGTATGGGATCCGCTCTTTCGGCATCCTGCCGCTTGAGTTCGCGCAGGAGGTTATATTCCATCGTTTGCACGCTGCCAGTGTAGACCCAGAGTCGGCCGCCACGGTCGGCGCAGTGAACAAGGGCATCGGCCGCCTGCTCCGCAAAAGGAGAGCGGTGGGCGCACAGGTCGATGGCGATGTTGACGTCGATCAGTAAATCTTCCATGGGTTCCTCAGTCTGGCCGGCCTTGTTCAGAACGCAGAGTGGAGCGCTCCTCGGCGGCATCGAGCCGCTCTTGCTTCTCTTCGGTCCACGCCGAAAGACTCAGCTCTGCGGGTCGTGCAGCAGTGCGAATGGTATCCAGTTCTGCAAGCATTCTGCTTGCCCGAGGGCCCGCTTCAGGTCGGGGTGCTGCAGAGGACTCGTTGGGCTCAAGAGCGTCATCGGGAATAGTGAGTTCGACACGGATGCGCCCAGGCCTGAGTTTCAGCGGCGGGGGTAATTCCAGGCGCCCGTGGTGATCCAGGGTGGCGTCGATCTTCATGGCTGGACTCTCGTAACAGTGTTGTTGTGCAGGTGGTAGCGCATGCCAGTGAACCGTTACTTCAGCAACTCGGTCAACCTGGATTCGAAGCGGGCGGCCCAGGGGCTTTGCTGGATGACCTTTTGCGGCTCGATGCACTCGCGGTATTTCTCAAGTGCCTTCGCTGAGGTCACGCTCGATGTTCTCCAGTGCTGAGTGACCCATCGATGAGATGATAGTGCGTTCCAGTCACTGCGCACCGGGCAGTGCCATGTCCTTCCAGCGGCAGGTCCAGCCGTTCGCCGTGTTCGCTCATCCAGCCGATCTGCCGGGCGGGCACGCCGGCCATGAGGGCATAGGGTTTCACGTCCTTGTTGATCACGGCGCCGGCGCCGATGAAGGCGTGTTCGCCGATGGTGGTGCCGCACACGATGGTGCAGTTGGCGCCCAGGGTGGCGCCGCGCCTGACTCGCGTGGGGCGGTATTCATCCTTGCGAGGGACGGCCGAGCGGGGGTTGTAGACGTTGGTGAACACCATGCTGGGGCCGCAGAAGACATCATCTTCCAGGGTGACGTCGTCGCAGACGGAGACATTGTTCTGTATCTTGACGTTGTTGCCGATGACCACCCGGTTGCCCACGAACACGTTCTGGCCCAGGGAGCAGCCCTGGCCGATCACGGCCCCGCTGCACACGTGAACCCAGTGCCAGATGCGGGTGCCGGCGCCGATTTGTGCGCCTTCGTCGACGATGGCGGTGGGGTGTATCTGGGGAGACATCAGTATTCCAGGGGCAGGGAGATGGTTTTGCCGTCGCGGGCGGAGAGGTAGGCGGCGATGAGCACTTCCAGGGAGCGCAGGCCTTCGCGGCCGTCGGTTTCGGGTTCGGCCTCGCCGCGCAGCACATCAACCACGTTCTTGTAGTAGAGGGGGTGGCCGTAGACGGAGGTGGTTTCGTAGTTGGCCTGACGGACGTTTTCGTCGTAGTCGCGTTCGTCTTCGAATTCCCAGTGCTGGATTTCGTTGACGGCCACGCCGCCGACACGGACGGTGCCTTTTTCACCCAGGATGGTGATGGAGCCTTCGAAGTTCTTGGGGTAGGCGAGCATGGTGACGTTCATGGAGCCCAGGGCGCCGTTGCGCCAGCGGATGTTGAGCACGCCGCTGTCTTCCACCTCGATGTCGCGTGCCAGGGCGCCGGTCATGGCCTGCACATCGGCCACGGGGCCGATGAGCCAGTCGATGAGGTCCACGTAGTGGGAGGCCTGGTTCATGAAGGCGCCGCCGTCCAGTTCCCAGGTGCCGCGCCACTTGGCGGAGTCGTAGTAGTCCTGGGGGCGGGTCCAGAAGACGTTGATGTTCACCATGTGGATGCGGCCGAAGCGTTTTTCCTCCACAGCGCGCTTGAGCAGTTGCAGGGTGGCGTTGCGGCGGTTTTGCTTGACCACGAAGAGGCGCACGCGGGCCTTGTCGCAGGCCTTGACCATGCGCTGGCCATCGCTCCAGCGGGTGGCCATGGGTTTTTCGGTCATCACGTTCACGCTGGCGGCGGCGGCTATTTCCACCTGTTCCGGGTGCAGGCCGCTGGGGGTGCAGATGGTGACCAGATCCAGGTCTTCCTTTTTCAGCATGTCTTCCAGGTGCTGGTAGCCGGGCACGCCGTGTTCCTGGGCGTGGCCTGCAGGCGGGCTTGGTCGGTGTCGCAGACGGCGGCCAGTTCCAGGTCATCGCTGTGGGTCTGGATGGATCCGAAGTGGTTCTTGGCAATGCGCCCGCAGCCGACGACGGCGATGCGGATTTTGCGGTTGTTGATGTGGGTGAACATGGTGGTTCCTGTACTGACTCGATTTGTCCCGAGGGTGTTAGTGGTT
>NZ_JAJNAN010000066.1:0-11835 GCF_022227565.1 Ectothiorhodospira sp. 9100 | reverse complement strand
TGAGATGGGACATGAGGCGTGGCCTTCCGTGCCCGAGCTTTTCCTGGCTGCACCTGATTCGGCGGACCCGGCCAACGCGGCTGACAAGAAGGAACTTCGGGAGACGTTGCTGGCAGTGCTTGAAGATCTAGATGACAGGCACCGGGGGGTGATCGTCATGCGGTTTGGGCTTGGCGGCCAGGAAGAGATGACGCTCGAAGAGGTCGGCAGTCGCTTCAGCGTCACCCGCGAGCGCATTCGCCAGATCGAGTCCAAGGTGCTGAAATGGCTTTCGCATGATTCGAGAAAAGCCATCCTGGGGCCGTTCATGGGTGAGGGTCAGGGTCTTCCACTACAATCCCTGGCTCAGGGAGCAGACCGGCTCAAGGTACGGTCTTCAAGGTCGCGGCGCCTTGCTACGGGTGGCTCACCCAGGAGCTCTGAAGGGCACGGGGGATGTCTTCGTAAATGACAGGGAGAACGCGACAGGCGCCACCCAGAGCCGGGGCAATGCTTGAGGCACTGAGGGGCCTGGGATATACGACGGCGGCTGCTCTGGCGGATGTCATCGATAATTCGATATCGGCCGGTGCCTCCTTCGCAAGGGTTGGTTTTGAATGGGATGGTGAGCGTAGCAGAATCTCCGTTCTGGATGATGGGCGGGGCATGACCGATTCCGAGCTTGAGGCGGCCATGACGCTCGGCTCGATCAACCCGCTTGATGAACGCTTGCCCTCGGATCTCGGACGCTTCGGAATGGGCCTCAAGACGGCATCATTCTCGCAGTGCCGATGCCTTACCGTGGCCTCCAGAACACTGGCTGCGGGGATCTCCTGTCTGCGCTGGGATCTGGATGCCATTGCTGCCGATCCCGAGGGCGGATGGCGAATGTTCGAGGGAGCCAGCCCAGGATCCGAGCCATTCGTGGAGCCTCTTGAAAGCTTGACGTCAGGGACGCTCGTGCTCTGGGAACGCATGGACCGGATTGTCACACCGGGATATGAGCTCGAGGATTTCGCAGACCTCGTGGACGATGTGGAAGCCCGACTGAAGATGGTGTTTCATCGCCTTCTGGAAGGACCTCGTCCGCGCTTTCAATTAGTCATCAACGGAAAGCCCGTGGCGCCCTGGGATCCGTTCATGATGGGCCATCCGGCCAAGCCATGGGAGTCCCCCATCGCCAGAATCCGTACTCCGTCCGGAGAGGTCGAGGCTCAGTGCCACGTACTCCCCCACAAGGACAAGCTGTCGGATCAGGACTTCGACATGGCCGGTGGCCCTGATGGCTGGAACACACAGCAAGGCTTCTACGTCTACCGTAACCACCGGTTGCTACTGGCCGGGGGCTGGCTCGGTCTTGGTCGGGGAAGGGCATGGAACCGCGAGGAATCGCACCGTCTGGCCCGAATCAGGCTGGATATCCCGAACACCGCCGATGCTGACTGGAAGATTGATGTCAAGAAGTCCACTGCCCGGCCACCGGTCTTCGTCCGATCCTGGCTGTCTTCCCTTGCCGAGGATACCAGGGAGAGGGCCCGCAAGGTCTTCGCGTATCGAGGCTCGCCTGCTCCGGGGGCGGGGGGAGTGCCGGTCGAACAGGCCTGGAGGGTCGAGCGACTGCGCGGAGGCATCCGGTATCGAATAGACCAGCAACATCCCGCCGTGGCTGCCGTCATGGAGTCCTGCGGCGACAGATCCGATCTCGTTCGCGCGATGCTGCGCATCATCGAGGAGACCGTCCCGGTGCAGCGGATATGGCTGGACACTGCCGAGCATCGTGACACGCCGACAACCGGTTTTGTGGGGGAGCCAGAGATGGCGCCAGACGGAGTCAGAACCGTACTCATGACCTTGTACAAGGACATGGTTGGGCGGCGCGGCATGGGCCCGGAGGCGGCGATCAGGGCTCTGGCCTGCACGGAGCCATTTCAGAATTACCCCGGACTCGTTGCGTCCCTACCGGAGATCGTCGCCGAGTCCCATGAAGGGAGTAACGAATGATGGAAGAACGGAGCAAGGTCCTTCAGAGGGTGCTGAGTGTTGCCCAGGCACTTCTTGCCGACGCCATGGAGAAGGGCGAGGTGACGCCAGACCTCATCGCCGAGAAGGTCGATGTGGCAGCAAGCGTGATCTCGCCGGGGGAGGGGTTTGACCGGGGAGAGGCCGTTGCCGAACTGATAAGGCGCTTCAGCATCTGGATCGGTGGTACATCCATCCTGTCCGATCAGACGGGTCACAAGGACTGGCTGACTGCTGCCCGAAGGAAGGACTGGCGCTACTGGCACCGCTATAGGGACTACCTGGAGGGTAGTATGCCCGTCATGGCTGTCGAAGCCCTTGATGACGCCACCAACCAGATTCTGGAACTACTTGAGGATCCCCTGCGCGAAGGGCGCTGGGACAGGAGAGGACTTGTTGTCGGGCATGTCCAGTCGGGGAAGACCGGTAACTATACGGGCCTGATATGCAAGGCTGCCGATGCCGGCTACAAGATCATCATCGTGCTGGCCGGTCTGCACAACAACCTGCGCTCCCAGACCCAGATCCGCCTTGAAGAAGGCTTCCTCGGCTACGAGACGTCCGCGAAGAATGATGTTGTTCGCTACATTGGTGTTGGTGAGAGCGGCAGGGATGCCGAGATCCGCCCCAATTGCGCGACAAACCGGTCTGATAACGGGGACTTCAATACCAGGGTAGCAAAGCATCTGGCCATCTCGCCGGAGCAGCGTCCCTGGCTGTTTGTGGTCAAGAAGAACAAGACGGTGCTGGACCGCCTTCTCAAATGGATCCGGAATCACGTTGCTGACTCGAAGGATGCCGATGGACGCCCGCTTGTTTCAGGTTTTCCTCTCCTGCTCATCGACGACGAGGCCGACCATGCCTCCGTTGATACAGGGGAGCAGGATTTCAACGCTGACGGAACTCCGGACGATGAACACCAGCCCAAGGCCATCAACAGTCGTATCCGGAAGATCCTCCACTCATTTGCCCGCAAGGCCTATGTCGGGTACACGGCAACCCCGTTTGCCAATATCTTCATCCATCGACGCAATGCGACCAGGGATGAGGGGCCTGACCTGTTCCCGCAGTCCTTCATCATCAACATCTCTGCCCCGTCCAATTACATCGGCCCTGCGCGTGTCTTCGGTCTGCGTTCAACGGATGAGAGGATCAGTGGTCTTCCCCTGACGCGTCAGGTCGAAGACCAGACTGATTCGACCGGGCTTGATGGCTGGATGCCCCCCCGGCACAACAAGGCCCATGTCCCGCTGTTCGATGGCCATGACGAGATTCCGCCTTCCCTCAGGGAGGCGATCTCGGCCTTTGTCCTGGCGTGCGCTGTCCGCATCGTTCGCGGGCAGGGGCGCAGGCACTCATCAATGTTGATCCACGTGACCCGTTTCACGGCCGTTCAGGGGGAGGTCCGGCGTCAGGTCGAAGAAATCGTGAAGCGTTTCCGCCAGTGTGTGGAGCGCGGATTCGGACGTGATGAGTTGCTGGGAGAATGGCGGCGCTTGTGGGAGGAAGATTTCGTGCCGACCTCGGCTGCCGTGGCTTCAAGCATGGAAGAGGCGGGTGCCGAGTTTGATCTTCCCCGGTGGGGAGAGATCGAGGCCGTCCTGCCAGAGGTGTTCGGGGATCTCAGCGTGAGGGCGATCAATGGTTCCGCCGGAGATGTTCTCGATTACGCCGATCGAGAGGAAACCGGACTCAAGGTCATCGCCGTGGGCGGCGACAAACTCGCCCGGGGACTGACGCTTGAAGGTCTCTGCGTCAGCTACTTCGTGAGGACCACGAAGATGTATGACACGCTCATGCAGATGGGGCGCTGGTTCGGCTATCGTCCTGGATATCTGGATCTCTGCCGTCTCTACACAAGCCCCGATCTGGTCGAGTGGTTCGGGCACATCGCCGATGCGGCCGAGGAGCTACGCCAGGAGTTCGATACGATGGCGGCCATCAAGGCAACGCCCGAGAACTATGGCATGAAGGTCCAGTCCCATCCGGTTCTCATGGTGACCTCTCCCCTGAAAATGCGCAGCGCGAGGAGCCTGCAGTTATCGTTCAGCGGCGAGATCCTCGAAACTGTGGCCTTCCACCGCGACCGGAAAAATCTCGAAAAGAATCTCATTGCAGCGGAGCGGCTTTTCGAGTCGGCGGGTGTGCCATCCCAATCGGGTATTATCTCCCGAAGCAGGGGCGGCGCGACCCAGGAATGGAGCGGTTTCCTCTGGGAGCATGTGCCGGCCGAACACGTGATCGACTTTTTCATGGGCTATCTTACCCACCCCGCTGCCCGCAAGGTCAACAGCCCGCTGCTGGGTGATTTCGTAAAGGCCATGGCGGCCAGCGGCGAACTCACTTCCTGGACTGTGGCGCTTATTGGCGGTGGTGATGGAGCCTCGCATGCCTTCTGCGGGAAGTATGAAATCGCAAGGATGATTGCCCGTAAGGCGAAGCCAGGGAGCGAGCACTACTCCATCGGACGCCTTCTGTCCCCAAGGGACGAGTCGATCGACCTCGACGAGGATGCCTGGAAGGCTGCACTGGAACTGACGATCTCCGCCTGGACCAAGGATCCGGCTCGAAGGACCGAAGATACAGGTAAGAAGCCTCCCAGGGCTCCCAGTGGTCCCAGTATCAGGAGAGTCCGCGGGCTTGGAGCCGATGGCGTTCAAGGGGCTCCAGAACGTGGACTCTTGCTGATTTATCCCATTGATCCGGGGGCGGCGGAACTTCCCCCCGAATGGGCGCCCGCCGACTGGCCGCCTGTTATAGCCTTCGGGGCGAGCTTTCCCGCCAGCCGTTCGACGACCACGGTCAAATACGAGGTGGATCATCTCCTCTGGGAAACAGAGTATGCCGCGACCGATTGACGAGTTCCTGGCTGCCTGGCAGGCCCTTTCGGGATGCAGCGTTGAGGCGGGGGGGTGGCGCGGCATTCCCGTCACCCCTGCCGGCCCCTGCAGGCTCATGGCCGCGAGGAGATTTCCCGGTAATGAGGAGGCCCTCCTGGCTGGATTCCAGGGTGTGAGCCTTGCGCCCTCTGAACGCCTTCCTGAAGGAAAGGGGTTCGAGGTCGTCCGGGCTGATCCATATGGGGATGGAAAAACCTGGATCGCACTGACGCGCAAGGAGTCTGGAAACCCTGAACTCTTCGCCGAGATGGTCAGCGATGTGGCGGGAGCAATGGACGCTGTTGTGAGGGAGGGTGAGGACTCAATCATGGAAACCTTGCTGCGAAGGATTCGTATGTGGCAACAGTTCATGTCGCGTGGTTCCACTCCACTGGGCC
Source organism: Ectothiorhodospira sp. 9100 (assembly GCF_022227565.1). Classification (NCBI taxonomy): domain Bacteria; kingdom Pseudomonadati; phylum Pseudomonadota; class Gammaproteobacteria; order Chromatiales; family Ectothiorhodospiraceae; genus Ectothiorhodospira; species Ectothiorhodospira sp. 9100. The sequence goes on along the minus strand of NZ_JAJNAN010000066.1, from coordinate 6,560 downwards.
CTGAGGCCGAGCTTGGTCTCGTGGGCGAACTCAATTTCATGGCCGCCCTTCTGGACTCGGGTGTCTCCATTGAAGAGGTTCTCAGGGGGTGGGTCGGACCAGACGATGCACCTCACGATTTCCTGATCGGGGATGGTGCCATCGAGGTCAAGGCAACCATGTCCTCGTCAGGGTTCCTCGTCAAAATCGGCTCCCTCGAGCAACTGGACGATTCCATGGCATCGCCCCTGTTCCTTGCCGCTTGCCGCTTCTCACGAGAGGGTGGTGGTCAGACACTCCCCGAAATGGTTGCCGAAATGGAGAGGCGAGTCACCCAGGAGCCGGGCGCTGTGGGTTTCCTGCGGGAGCGGCTTTTCGTGGCGGGATACACCGAAACACATGCAAGGCTTTACACCCGAAGGTTTGAACCAAGGGAAAGCCGCGTTCTCTCGGTGTCCGACGGCTTTCCGCGCCTGACGCCAGGCATCGTGCCCGCCGGAATAACACGGACTCTCTACGAACTCAATCTGGATCATGCCGGGGAGTTCATTACTGACCTCGGTTCCACTCTAAAAGCGCTTGGAGCATCAGGATGACCCTGGAGGACTTTTTCGCCGAAACCCGGGCTGAGATTGCGGCCCAGATGAGCGATGGTTCGCCATTCGCAGAGCTCGTCTTCTGTGAGGTGGTGATGCAGCACTTGGTCGATGCCGGGATGACATTTGAACCCGTTATATGTCATTTCCAGGGAAAGATCGGGAATGCGAATCTCAGGCTGAGTGGCTACGCAATTTCTGAAGAGTGCGATCAACTTGACCTTTTCGTCAGTCTCTACAAAGGCGTGGAGTCACTGGTCGCTATACCCGATCAAGATTCCAAGACAGCAGCTCTGCAATGTGTGCGCTTCCTGGAGCAGTGTGCTGCAGGCCGTCTGGCGAACAAGCTCGATCCATCGAGTGACGTCTATTCCCTCGCTCTCACCATCCGGGAGATCTACGATGAACTGGAGCAGGTGCGAGTCTTCGTGCTCACTGATGGAGTCGTAAAGTCAAAAAGTTTCAAGCCCAGAGAGGTTGGTGGGAAATCCGTGCGCCTTGAAGTCATGGATATGGAACGTCTGTTTCGGCATCTGTCCGAAGGCAAACCTCGGGATGAGCTTGTTGTGGACTTCAACGAGGTGGCTGGTTCACCATTACCTTGCGTCTACGTACCGGATCGGGACGGTGAGTATGATTATGCCCTGACCGCGATCCCGGGCGAGGCTCTGCGCTTCGTCTACGAAAAGTTCGGCCCACGGCTGCTGGAGGCCAATGTTCGCTCCTTTCTTAGTGTGAGGGCCAAGGGGGTCAATGCGGGTATCCAGAGTACTCTGCGCTCGCTCCCGGAACGCTTCATGGCCTTCAACAATGGCATCGTTCTGGTCGCTGACGAGATCAGGCTCGACCGCGCCGAGGATGGTTCGCCTGGCATTGCGTGGCTACGGGGGATGCAGATCGTCAATGGCGGGCAGACGACTGCTTCGATCTACTTCACCAAGAAGAAGTATCCGGATACCGACCTCGGCAAGGTGCGGGTGCCCGCGAAAATCATTGTCATGAGGGACGAAGATCCGACAAAGGAGGAAGCCCTCGTTTCGGACATATCCCGTTATGCCAACTCGCAGAACGCTGTCCGCCAATCCGACCTATCTGCGAACAAGCCCTTCCATGTCGATATCGAGCGCCTGTCGCTATCCATATACTGTCCGGACGGCATCGGACGCTGGTTTTATGAGCGGGCGGCGGGCAGCTACAACACACTTCTTGCGCGGGAGGGTAATACACCGGCAAAACGTCGTGCGCTGAAAAACTCGATTCCTCCCGCACGTAAGATCACGAAGACGGATCTGGCAAAATACCTCATGGCCTGGGATGTCAAGCCTGAAGTGGTTGGGCTTGGCGCACAGAAATGCTTCAATCGTTTCATGAGCGCCCTCGGCGAGGCAGAAGCGGCCGGAAAGCCTGTTGTTCCTGATCCAGCCTTCTTCAAGGCATTGGTAGCCAAGGCAATCATCTTCAAGGCCATCCACAAGACCTCGCGGCCCCTGGTTTCTGCTTTTCTCGCGAACGTCACAGCCTACACGGTGGCTGTGGTCGCGGACTCTTACGGCGAGGACTTTGATCTGGAGAAGGTCTGGCTCAGACAGGGGGTGTCACCCCAATTCATCGAGCAGGTGGAAATATGGGCGCGAGAGGTCAACGAGCGCCTGCATGATACGGCCAATGGAAAGATGATCTCGGAGTGGGCGAAGCGTACCGAGTGCAAAAGTGCCATGTTCTCCCGCCCTTTCTCACCGCCGTCGGTTGACGTGCCCGAAGCGCGTCGGAGTTAAGGTTTGGCTGATGTTGTAAACCAGGCGACTCGAAGCAGGATGATGTCCGGCATTCAGGCCAGGAACACGAAGCCCGAGATCATCGTTCGCAAAGCCCTTTTCAGGGCGGGGTTCCGTTTTCGACTGCATCGAAAGGATCTGCCGGGTACTCCGGACATCGTTTTGCCAGGGCGGGGGGTTGTCATCTTTGTTCATGGCTGCTTCTGGCATGTTCATGAAGGCTGTCGTTACGCCAAGATGCCTACTTCACGAAGGGACTTTTGGGAACGGAAACTGTCGGCCAATGTCTCGCGGGATTGCCATAACCGGTATGCCCTCTTGGCCGCCGGGTGGAGGGTGCTTGTGGTGTGGGAGTGCGCAACACGCTCTGCCCACATCCGCGATGCGCTACCCGATCTGTTGGGTCACTGGATAAATGGATCGGAGCGCACCGGGGAGCTTGGGTCAATCAATACCTCAACAATCCTCTGAATGATCTGACTTCCTGTCTGCGTAGTCCTGCAAATCTTTGAAGAACCTGGATGACGCATGGTGAAATGCTCCACAAACCTTGTTTTCCAGGTCTTCAAAAATGGCTCTAATACGGACGGCATCACCTTCGAGATCTGCAGTAACGTGGCTATTCAGACCATGCTGTAGTAGGTTTAGGCATAGATCTCTTGCGATGGTCTCCGCCGGAGGGAGCCGTAGTTCGACTTTATCTAATGGTGCAGCCGAAGCGCATAAAAAATCTCCCATTTCATGCAGCCACGATATGGTTTCTGGCATGGGGAAGCGTATATCAAAAGTTGGAAGTTGGCTTGGTCTATCAAGAATGCGTACGACATTTTCTCCGTTGATGATGCTGGCCCACCAAAGGCCGCTATCCACGTCGCATGTGAATTTGAATTCGTCATCCCAACCCAAGCATATTGGGCTTCGGCCATAGAGATCGAACCAGTAGATGAAGTGTTCTTCCAGATTCCTGATGGTGCGAGCATCTTGGTCCGTCGTTTTCCATGTGCCGGCACTGTCATTACTCCATGATGCTTCGATGTGGAGCGAGTGATTTGTCGCGCCTAATCGTCCCACCGTATAAGTATATCCTTCCAGCTGCAATGTCAGTGAGGGTTTGAGCATGAAGACATGAACGGTATCGCAAGGCTCATCGTGGCCAGTCGCTACTGGCGCTATACCAATCCACGTTTCGAGCCGCATCGTCAGGCGGCCATCGGTGATGTTATGTAAGCATGAGGTCTCGCAGTCTCCGATGCTCGAAGTTTGAACACGCTCTAATGAAGTTAGGCCTATGTCGTGTGTTTCAACAAAAAGTAATGTCCGTGGGGCAAAAATGGGTAATCCGGCCAAGGGCAGTCCTTGTTCCGTGCTTTCTAATAGTGGAAGATGTCCATCAATTGGTTCATAGTAATGCAAGCTATGTTTGTCGAAAGTTTCCGATAGCCAATCGCTGATCTTGAACTCAGGATTCTTCCCATTGTCCGTTGCAAAAATATTCGCGTCAGTCATTTTGTCGAAAAGGTGGCCCACGTTATGTCCCTCGGCCACCATTTTGCAGACGCCAGACAGCATTTCTGCCAAATGATCCGCCCAGATTGGTACCTTGGTGGGTGACTCATGCCAGGGTTTTTCAAGGTAGGTGCCACGAAAGAGTCTCTTGAGGCAGTCGTTTGGTCCTTTTGTGCTTCCGGGGGCGTGCTTGAGGACATCCCCCGCCGCTTTTGCTATGGCGATATATTTGGATACTGCGGGCGTTAATGGTTTTACTAAAACTTCCGGATCACCTGCGGGATCCTTCACTGTGACACGTGTGACATATTTGTTGGCATCACCCGTTCTGGCTGAGCCTTCAGACTTGGTTTTTTCAAGCACGACGCCCCGCTTGCCGCGCGGCAGCCAGTCCAATATCGACGAAAGGTTTCGTGCGATCTGAATAAGGAAAACCCTGTCATTACGGTCCCGCTTATTGAGTCTCCAGCGTCCGTAGGTCTCTCCATGTCGCTCTTTTAATTCTTCGAGCTTTACGAGTATTTGGTCTCTATTTCCCGCGTGTTTTTCACCCAGGGTTTTGGTATCGTCTGGTTCTTTTCGGCCGCGCTGGTGAGTCCTGTTTTGGCTTCGATTATTGGGTAGTGTGATGACCTTTGCCATATTAGTCTCCATGATGGCGGGACTCAGACCAGTCGCGAAACTCAGCAAGCACTTGCCGGGCTTCTTCAGTTATGCGCGTGTCACCCCTTGCCCGCTTGAGAGAGAAAGTCCGTGGAAGATGGTCATGACGACCGAAACGCTCCAAGGCATGAGTCGCCTTATAGCCAAGGCAAACGACCGCGCCCGGCTGTAATGCCTGGATCTGTTTTCGGGCTGCAAGCTGCCAGGCTCTCTCCATTGTTGAGACATCAGGTAATTTGTCTTCCCTGGTTCGGAAAGGAAGCATGTTAATGAAGGATACTGTGTTCACATCCACTCTGGCAGCTTGAAGTGCTGCGTTGATGACGCGCCAGATGGAATGGGTTTTCTGTATTGACATCCAGGCTTTGTTGACTTCCTCGAATGCGGAGCTCACCGATGATGGAGAGGCGTCTCGGAAGGCACGGAGTTTTTCGTACAGAAGGTTATCGGTGGGGTTTCTACGGTAAGCATCACCACCTCCACCAGGATTGACCCCAATGAAGACGATGCCGCCAGGGTGGTAGGAGGGGCCAACCCAGCCGGGTGCTGGCGTCCGAGCATCATCCAACGCGGTTATCGGCGTGAGGGCCTGATCCGCAAAGATGTCGTCGCGCTTCAATTTTGCTACATCATGGAAAACCCGGGTAATGGTCTGCATGGGTAAGGCCTCCAGCTCGTGAGTGCATCCTGGTGATGGGCCCGTCTCTCCGGGCTGTCACGCCTAACCCCGCGTTCGGGGAGTGGTCACGGATGAAGGTATTGCATCCGCCCACCCTGTCGGTGTTACTCGCGCGACCGCCGACTGCGCGCTGCCTCGCACACACCACGAAAACTGTTGACAAGGATAGCGGCGAGCGATCAAGACGTCCCCACAAAATTGCGCTGTATATTTGCGCTAAATGTGGGGAGATTATTGGGTTAAAAGGTTAGCGAAGATCGCGCCAGTACAGACCCTGGCGCGGGCGCTGGGAAGGAGAGCCCGTCAGGGCGACGGTTTGGAGGGCGAGGAACTGCTTGTGTCGAGACTGGGAGTTAATGCTCCAGCGCGCGGAGGTGGCAAACCCCAGGGATAGGAGACACGGAATGTGGTGGTTATGTGGGATTGCGGGCGCGGTCTGAGGCGTGCCTCGTGCTTCAGATGGGGTGATGTTCGTCGAGGAGGGCAGGCGCGGCGATCAAGACAGGTAGTCCATGAGGCGTCGTGGCGTGGGTGTGGTGGGCGGGAACCCAGGGCCCATTTTGATCCGTATTTCCCTGTTGCCTGCCGCCCAATGCAAGGCGTCGATAACCTGCCAGCGATGGCTGGGGGATCCTCGCCATCCAAGTGTCCAGGGCCTCACCCCTCAAGCTACTCGGGGCTCCGGCCCATTCTCACGTTCGGTACTCGAAGAGGTCCCCCACCTCGCAGGCAAAGTACCGGCATAGCGCGTCCACCACCTCCAGGTCCACCCGTGTGGCGGTCTCCTGGTAGAGCCGCGTAATCGTCCCGCGATTGATGCCCGTATCGCGGGCGACATCCGAGATTTTCAGCTTCCGCTCGCCCATCAGGCGGGACAGGTTGCACTTGATCACGACCCCTCCAAAAACAAATTGATCTCCTGCAGGTAAAAAAAACTTGCAGGAGGTTCTATTCGGCGCTATATTGCTCTCCAGGAGATCAAAAAGACCCTTTCCAGGGGCTTCTTGCTCTTCAGGCGCTTATCTTACCAATAGGAGAGCTTCGATGTCACAGGAATACCTCACCACGGCCGAGCTGGCCGAACGCATCAAGTACGACCCCCGCACCATCAGGGAGCGGCTGAAGGACTCGGTGCTGCTGGAGGGCGTGCATTACGTGCGGCCTTTCGGCGGTCGCAAGACGCTCTATGTCTGGGAGACCATCGAGCGGGACATGGTCAAGCATTCCCGCAGCGAGGGGTTCTCGTTGCCGATGGCAAATGGGGGCGTGTGCAATGGGTAGCGTGCGTGTGCGTCCCCAGACGGGGAAGCTGTTCATGGATTTCCGCTACCGAGGGGAGCGTTGCAGGGAGCAGACGGCCCT
>NZ_JAJNAN010000065.1:0-11850 GCF_022227565.1 Ectothiorhodospira sp. 9100 | reverse complement strand
ACAAATGACGCAAACCATCCAGGGGAAGGCGACTATTGGCCCCGCTGCTACCAGGATTTTTCGCGTACCCCTCTCCCGCCAGCGGGAGAGGGGTTCAATCTGGGTTTGGTTTTTCAACGGCTCCATTAGAATGATGTATGATCAAGCACTACTCAAAAGCCTTTCCAGACCATGAGGGGCAGTATGCGGACAGGTCGATCACCCCGGCGGAGTCCACGGATCTACGGGGCGCTTCCGCTGCTACTATGCCTAATGATGGCAGTTCCCCCTGCGACCCCGGCGGAGCCCTCACCGGTCACCGCCCGGACCCTGGGTGAGGTGGGCTTCCACCCGATCCGCAGTGCCCCCGCCAGCACCATCAGCCTGAATGACACCTATGTCAGCGCCGAGATCCACGGCGTAATCCAGGAAGTACCCGTTCGCGTCGGTGACGAGATTGATGCCGGGGCGTTGCTGGCGCGCCTGGACTGCGATGAGCATACGCTGGACCTGCAACAGGCAAGGGCCATGACGCAGGCAGCGCGTGCCGATGCAGAGTTTGCACGATTTCAGCTGGAGCGGGCCCAGGAACTGGCCCGCCGCCAGGCCGTCTCGGCCGAGGTTCTGAACGAACGCCAGGCCCAGTCTGCGCGCAGCCGTGCCGAGGTTTTGCGCCTGGAGGCAGCCAGCCGTTCTGCCCAGCGCCGGGTCAACCACTGCGAGATCCGCGCGCCCTTCGATGCCGTGGTCATCGAGCGCCTGGCCAGCACCGGCGAACTGGTGCAGGCCGGCACCCCGATCGCGCGAATCCTGGACGCCCAGGAGCTGGAGGTGAGCGGGAATATTCAGCAGCAGGACCTGCCCGCGTTGCAGGCCGCAGGGGAGGTTCGGTTCGTGGCCGCCGGCGTGCATTACCCGATCGCGTTACGGGCCATCTCACCCATCGTGGATGAGCGGCTTCGCAGTGTGGACGTGCGCTTCGTGTTCCAGGAAGAGGCGGCCCGGCCGGGCCAGGTGGGTCGCATCGAGTGGGTTTCGGAACAGCGCCATGCCCCGGCCGATCTGTTGGTGCGCCGTGACGATCAGCTGGGGATCTTCCTGGAAGAGGACGGAAGCGCCCGGTTCATTGCCACCCCCGGGGTCCGCGAAGGCCAACCGCCTCCCCTCGGTCTGTCCGGCGAGGCACGGCTGATCATCGATGGACGCTTCGGCCTGCGCGACGGCGATGCCGTCCGCGTTGTGACGCGCTGACCGGGGCACCCCATGTTTCGGCGTTTCCTCGAAAATCACTTTCTGGCCAATGCCGTCTTTCTGGCAATCCTCATTGTCGGTGTGGTTGCCTATTTCCAGTTGCCCAGGCAACAGGATCCCACCGTCAATCTGAACTGGGTGGTCGTTCAGACCTTCATGCCTGGTGCCTCTGCCATCGATGTAGAGAGGCAGGTGACGGACGTCCTCGAAGAGGCTGCCGAACTCGTATCTGACATCCGATTCATCTCCAGTACCAGCCAGCGCGACGTATCGCTGATCATGATCCGCTTGGAGGAGATGAGCCAACGCGAGGTGAACGAGCGGATCAACGACCTACACCGCGAGATCCAGAATGTGGAGGGCGACCTGCCCGCCGAGGCCCGGCGCCCCACCATCACCACCATCAGCAGCGCCAATGCCTATCCCACCACCATGGTCGCCGTGGTGGGGCTGGACGATGACGAGAACCTGCGCTTTCAGGCCCAGCGGATAGAGCAGGACCTGGAACGTCTTTCCGGCACCGATCGGGTCGAACCCGTTGGACTGCGTGACCCGGAACTCCAGGTCCTGTTCGACCCTGATGACCTGGTGGGTCTGGGCCTGACCCCCTCCATCCTGGCCCAGACCGTCAGCACCTATTTCCGTGATCTGGCGGCAGGCACGGTTGGCCTCGGGGACCAGGAATGGCTGGTGCGTCTTCAGGGCACGGAGAACGACCCGGAATACCTGGCGGATATCCCTCTGCTCTCAGCCCATGGAGAAATCCCCCTACGCAGCGTTGCCGATGTGGTTCGCGGGCGCGAAGACGCCGACGACCTGGCCCGCTACCTGGGCGGGCCGGCCGTACTGTTGCCGGTGTTCAAGAAGGACGGCGCCAACGAGGTGGATTTCCTGAACGAGATTCGCGACTACCTTGCCGACTACAACGAGCGCGCCAGCCCTGTCACCGGCGTCCAGATGGTCCTGCTGGATGATCAGACCCTGGTCACCCGCCAGGCCATTGGTACCATGCAGCGCAATGCAGCCGTCGGTTTGTTGCTGGTTTTGATCACCACCTGGTTGTTGCTGGGCTCCCGAATTGCCTTTGCCACCTGCTTCAGCCTGGTGTTCGTCATCGCCGGCACCTTCCTGTTTCTGGGGCTGATCGGGCAGACCCTCAACGTGATCGTTCTGCTCGGGCTGATGATCGTGCTCGGGATGCTGGTGGATGACACGGTGATGGTCGCCGAGGCGATCCACCGAAGATTGCAGCAAGGCATGTCCGCCATGGATGCGTCCATCGATGCACTTCGGGAGGTTGCAGCGCCCGTCACGGCCGCGGTACTCACCACCATCGCGGCGTTCCTGCCACTGATGCTGGTACCTGGCGTGCTCGGGGAGTTCATGAAGGTGGCCCCCATCGTGGTCACCGTGGCGTTGCTGCTGAGTCTCGTGGAAGCCTTCTGGATCCTGCCCAGCCATATTGCCGCCTCGCGCCCTCAGTCGGATCATCTCTCCCGCTCGGGCCAACTTCGATCCGCCGTGGTGCGCCGGGCCAGGCTTCGCTATGGGCTCATACTGACCCAGGCCCTCAGGCGCCCCAAGATCACCTTGACCCTCTTCACGGCGCTGCTGGTCCTCGCCCTGGCATTCGTGGCCACGGGCCTGATCCGCACCGAATTCTTCGCCACGGACTCGGCCCGACTGTTCTTCGTGAACGTGGAAATGCCCGCCGGCACCCCGCTCGAAAAGACCCTGGCCACGACCCTGAAGGTTGAGTCCGCCATCGCTGAGGAGTTTAGGGATGGGGAATTGCGTTCCAAGGCCGGTTACGCAGGCCTGCAGTTCACCAACGCGGAAAGCCTGTTCGGTTCCGCCAAGGGCCAGATTCAGGTCAGTCTCCACCCGCAAACCCGCACGGGGCGGGATGTGGATACCATCATCGAGGCCGTCCGTCGCGCGGCCGCAAACGTGCCTGGGCCGAACTCCGTCTGGATGGAACGCCGAATCTCCGGGGCCCCCCCCATGGGCCGGCCGGTCAGCGTGAAGGTGCGGGGGAATGATCTTGATGAGATACGCGTGGCGGCCGACCGGGTAATGAGCATCCTGGAGGGCATTCCGGCGGCCTACGACGTGGTGGATGATGCCGATGCGGGTGGCATGGAGTTGTCGGTGCGTCTTGACCCGGACGCCATCATGCGCGCGGGACTGGATCCGGGGCATGTCATCCGGGACCTGCGACTCCTCACGGACGGGGAAGTGGTGGCCGCGATGCGGGACCGTGGCGAGCGGATCGGCGTGCGCGTGCGCGCCCGGGTGGAGGCACTGGAGGACATCGATCGCTTCCTGGATACCCCCATCAGCGTGCCGGATGGCCGACCGATCCTGCTTGGACAACTCGTACATCATGAGATCGTCAGAGCCGAGGGCAACATCCGTCATTTCAATCTGCGTCGTGCCATCACGGTGGAGTCCGAGGTGGACGAGGCGGTGATGGATGCAGCCAGTGTGCATCGACTCGTGCAAAGGGAGTGGGACAGCCGCTATGCGAGCCTGCACCCCAATATCGACCTGGACTTTACCGGTGATTTCGACGACATACTCGAGAGCATCGAGGCACTGTTATGGCTCTTCCTTCTCGGATTGATGCTCGTCTACCTCATCCTTGGCACCCAGTTCCGCAGTTACACGCAACCGTTGATCGTCCTCACGGTGGTCCCGATGGCCCTCACGGGTGTGCTGATCGGGCTGTTGATCAGCCAGCAGCCGCTGAGCGTGTATACCCTCTATGGCGTTGTGGCCCTGGCCGGCATCGCCGTGAACGATGCCATCGTCCTCATCTCCGCCGCCAACGATCGCCTCCGTCAGGGCATGCCCCTCATGCATGCGGTGCTCCATGCCACCCGGCGCCGCTTCATCCCCATCATCATCACGTCGGTGACGACGATCGCAGGGCTGTTCTCACTGGCCGTGGGGCTGGGGGGCAAATCCCTCATGTGGGGACCGTTGGCCGGCGCCATCGTCTGGGGCCTTCTGGTCTCCACGATCCTTACGCTGTTCGTCATCCCCATCATGTACAGCCTGATCGTTCGACCCTCGGCGCGTGAAGAGGTCACTGCCCTGCCCCTGCCCCGGGCGCTGGATGATGAGAGCCCTTCCCTCCTCAAAGGGTTCCTGCGACTGATCACCCAAGGCGCCCTCAGCGGTCGCGCGCTGGAGGCAAAGGATGCCCCCCTTGGCACCTTTGCGGACTCTCCCGCCCTGCGTAAACTCTACAATGAAGGCCAACGGGCACTCGCCGATGAACAGTACGAGGCGGCGATCCGCCTTTTTGAAGCCGGCGCCCGGGAGGCACCACAAAGCCCGCTCTTCCACCTGTGTTCAGCTCAGGCCCTGGCCCTGTTCATGCAGCGATCCTACGGTGCCGACCTGGGATACCTGGCAAGGATGCGCCGCTACCTGAACACCGCCCGCCGCCTGGCACCCGGCGACGCCCGCCTGCCGGTGCTGGAACAGATGGCCAGCGAGTTGGAGGCGGTAGCGGAAGATCCTACCGCCCCAACATAACCTTATGACACGCCTATTCTCCTGCAAGGCTATTCGGGGCGAGACCCCATGCCACCTTACGGTCAACCCGCAACCTTGGGCATAGAGGTACTACCAAGACGCAATTCTGAAGCGAATTGGTATGGCCTATTACCATCACAAAACAGCCTAGCCATCTCCTCTGATCTCTGCACCGCACAGGAAACCCCTTCGTCCAAGTGCCCCAAATAAGGAAAGCGAGTCCCCCGATGCTCGCAAGGCGCCCCCGCCAAGTGGAACTTTAATCCCAATCGGTTGATACGGCGAGCTAGCGCCCGGTTTGCCAGAAAGTAAAGATAAGGCACCCCCTGGTTTCTTGTGTACTCAATCGCTGCCCGCGACATTTCCGCGAATAATTGGGCCCTATCACTTGAGGAAAAGGCTCCTTGGAGCGGATTCGGTGACGAAGTCAACGAACGACCTTTCGTCAAACGCTCAATCCCATCACGCGAAGACAGGCAGGAACCGTCATCCGCCTGAGATGAACGAAAAATGGGCCCACGCGAAACTCCGCTACGCCAAGCGGTTGCTTTCTCGGAAGAAAGCGAGACGTCCCTTTCGGGGCAATAGCCTTGCTGTGAGAGGGATACACCGATATCTGATGTAAGGCCCGCAGAACTTCCATACGGCTGATACTGCTCGGTAATACAAATACGAGACAACTCCCACGCCTCGCCTGACTCCACGACAGGGAAGCACGAAGATTCGACGTACCCAGAGCCCCCCAATGTCGTCTGCGTGCTAACGGGCAATTTCCCTTTCACCGGCGGAACCAACCGCAATGCCCCTAGATAACAACCGGACAAGTTGTGTCGAAAAATAAAAGGGACCGAATACTCGTCCCACATATCCCGCTCTTGACCGTCGGGAAAACTTCCCGGATCTTCGAAACCTCTATCAAGGCAATATACTGCGTAGCGAATCTCGTGATGAATGCGGCGAGCGAGAGGTGTGTCAGCAACAATTGCCTGATAGTTCGCGTCGGACATGTCTGAAAGCTCACGGGTTGAGGAAGACCAGTGCCTATTAAAGGGCTACAAACACCCCTCTTCCGTGTCGCCGATCACAATTTCTAATGCCGCCATGCGACTGTGACCCTTTTTTTCAGACAACGATCTCATTTTCGTTGCAACGTACTCTGGATAACCTGTCGTGCAAACAGGAGCGTCAGGGTAGATTGTACCTCCCGGGCGCAATAATATTATCGGGATCAAAGACATCTTTTAATTTGCGCACTGTCTGCCAGTGGGGGTCATGCGGAGAAACAATCTTTTCCATCATGTCCACTCGAGCTCTATAGGGCGAGAGACCTCGCTCCTGTAGGAAAGCCAGCAAGGCGTCTGCACAGCGGTGGGCAATCTCCACTTTTGCATTATCGTCGCGATCGAATAGCAGGTTAATCACCGCAACCAGTGAAGTGGCGGTCTCGATATTCAGCGTGACATAAAGACAATGGCCGTAGTCCTTGGCGATACGCTCCATACCCGCAATTACCTCGGTCACAAAAGCACCATTTAAAGGCAAAGCCGGGCTGACGAACAAAACGCCACACGACGAATAATCAAGTTGGTCGACATCAAGACTGGGATGCCCCACCTTCCAAAGGAGGTTCTGGATGGGGATATCCGTGGGCGTACCTAGCGCCAGCCGATGCAATGGGCGCATAGCATGAATCGCAGCAGCAACGGCGCGCGCACTCGGAATGAAACGCAATGCATGGCTAACCGCAAAGCCGAGATCAAGAAGCCGGTCGGTTATGACTAAGACCCGTGCCAGCGAACCCACTCGGCGCCGGATCTCACGCAGCGCTGAACTCACTTGCCCCCGATTCCCAGTGACTGCTGCCAGGCTTGTCCACTCACTTGGTGCAACCAAGTTGAGCACACGCTCCGATTCGACCAGAGACTGCGCGGGGGAGAAGGCGCAGCTGTTTTCCAGATAATGGGCGATGCCGTAAGTTAGAGTTGAATGATTTCTCGCGCGATTACCCACATGGGTCACCGAGGTAAGCAATCCATCCCGTTTGAGCTGAGCCAATTGATTTACCAATTCCCCCAGATTCTCACTATGGTGTAGCGACAATGAGACTGCAACCTCGCGCGGCCGCCGAGGTCGGAGACGCATACACGCACTGGTGACAATCCCAAAGTTACCCTGGAAAAATAGGCCATCTAGGCTTGGGCCGAGCCCCTCGGGGTGTAGATGCGCGAGCGGCGAGTCTTCACCTAGCCGACGGAAGCCCGTTTTCAGTATTTCGCCTGTACCGGTAACGATCTCCAGGCCAAATAAATCTTCTCGGCGCGGACCAAAATACCCTACCCCACGGTCCAGGGCGCAACCGATCAAGCTGGTTTCGCAACCAGCGCCGGTCACATTGAAGGTCAAGTCGGGGTAGTGCTCAGCCAGGAACGCGTGGAGCTGACCCTGAGTCACGCCGGGCTCAATCACCGCAATGGGATTGGCTAAAGAGATAGCCTCGGCATTGAGGATGCGGTTCATCCCGCTTAGGTCCACCAAGATATTGCCCTCGGTAACCGGGGAATCGGAGCCGTAGCCCCAATTATGGCCTTTGGATATTGGATAAAGTGGGATTTTATCCTGCCGCGCGCGGCGTATAAGGGATTGGATCTCTGGAACTGTGGTAGGTGAAATAGCCTTAACTGGGGTGTGGTGCACCCCCGTAACATTACCCGGTGCAGTCATAAACTTCTGATCCATTGCCACGACGGAGGGAGAAGAGGGTCACCAAGGTTGCTGGATACGAGTTGCCTATAGAACGCAAAATAGCTGTATTCCCGGGAATCCCCATTAATCATCTGATCGATCACTTACCTAACCGTACAACCTAAAAACTCTCTTAGGCGAATACCGCAAGACATGATATTACTTTGACGGGCCGTCAATATCAGACGAAGCTCACTTAACCGACAATCACGACCTGTTTCGTCATAAAATGAAAGGGGGCTAGCGCACAGGCAGCACTAGCCCCCAATCCTTCTACTGCGCACTCACAGACTACTGAGCACTTACAGAGGTAATTCGCCCTGTGACTTCAGGAGTGCCGACCAAATTGGCCTTCCCTCCGGCGAGTAACTGTCCAACCCAAAGCGAGCAGACCAAACCCGATCAGCGCCAAAGAGGCAGGCTCAGGCACTTCCTCAACCCGAAACTCCCCTGTTCCATTAAGGGTACCAGTACCACCTTCAAAATCAAGGGTAGGCGTTACGCTACTGGAACTCTGGAATGCAAGATTGTAAAAGGGGTCGGGCGCAGTAAAGAAGGTCCCAAGTTCCACGAGATCAAAGTCAGTGTCTAGACCAAAAAACGCCTGATTCTGAAAGTTAACGACACCTCCACCGAAGAGTTCGTCGCCACCCGTAGCAAGCAACACCTCGGTCCCATCTTTGTCACCCACGGTTGGCGTCCCAGTGCCGCCAGTGGCGGTATTGAACGAACGACCCACACCTGAGGCAGCATAAAGACTGAACGAAGCTGCGTCGATGTTATAGAAAGGCGCTATAGATCCACCTGTACCACCGCTCGCGTCGTATGAAAACTCAAACCAAAGTTGATAGTCAGTATTGAGCCCGCCGGTACTCACTGCTGAGCTATTGAGGTTAATGGTGTCTACCCGCAACCAGCCGGTCGTGGAGAAAGTGGCGAACGCATCTGCAGAAGTAAATCCAGTCGAGAACGTTCCTACAAGCTCATCGCCCGAATATGTGGCGTCGGTACCGCCAAAATCAGACGGGTTGAACTCGAAGATCGAGGCTTGCGCCAAGGGTGCCATGCTGCACAGCATGAGCGTCATGGACGTGCCCAAAAGAGTGCTTTTCTTGATCATTGGATGCTCCAGCGAATGTTTGTAGTGACTCAACCATATTACGCCACACGGGGTAGGCTAAGTAGCGCTAGCCTAGATATGCAAACGCCTTGCCAATAATCGGCGGCCCTGCAAGATATTGTTTTTAAAGGTTAATAATTTCCCTGGTCGATTAAGCAGGGCCCTCTTAGGCGATCAGTGTAAAGTTTGGCGACAGCACAAGAGTTGATGCACACCCGCAGCGGCCACAGCGCGATGACCCAGCAAGCCAGCCAGCTGAAAATGCATTGGGCACCTCGCGGGGGGGGCCGGCGGGGGTCAGCCGTCAAGTATTGGCCTGAAAGCTCACCAACAACACCTGGGATGGGTGAGTCGGCCCGGCGGCGATGGCAATGCCCCCCCCCCCCCGCCCCTGAGCAAGCCGGTCATCTTGAAGATCGACACTTCGTCCAGTGGTCCCTGGCACCCAGAGGGCTGGGAAGGACCAACGCAAAAGCGCTTTGGCCTGTACTTATACCGTGGAAAAGTTTCGTGCGGGCCACCCAGCCTGCCGAAAGGGTCTGCCGCGCTTCCGAAAAAACAGCAGCGCCCTCAGAGCACGCCCCACCAACGACGACGGACTACGTCCCCTAGACTGAAATACCGTGACGAGCTACTCGGGCCACATGAACGCTAGAGCTTTTACAGGCTTTTCAAGGTGAGATTTCGGTGCAAAGGCCTTGGTGGACGTATTCGTAAAGGGAGCGAACATCTGGCCGCATTGAGTCGAGAACCTGCTGCAAGTTCGCATAATAGGCTGCTCGGGAGCCATGGTACTCCATAGCCTCACCGACCTGCACAAATGGAAAGCCCAACGGCTGGAGCTTTCGAACCAGCCTGCGCTCCATCATGACAAAGGCGTGCTCGCGACGCGCCGAGGCCATCATTGACGTTCCCGCGCAGAACAAAGCGAGCCCTAGAAGAGGAAAAGCCCTACGCTCATCCTCCGTTAGATCACGATACTCAATCGGCTCCCCAATCGGTGAAATCGCCTCACCTTTGCGGCGGCGGAACTGCGTGTGCACCGCTAGCCTTGACACTTCACCGAGATTACCCCGAGCAATCCTTGACGGATGCAGTGCGGGGTCGTTAAGGCTCTCGCCGCAAAAACGTTCTAGTGGTAGGACAAAATCGTCTTCATCAGGGGGTGGCAACACTAAACGGACACAACCTGCAGGCTGCGAGGTTGGACGATGAACAATAATCGAGTGCACGGAACTCGCGTCATAATCATCATGCTCAAGCCCCCCAGGACAGTCCTCTTCCTTTTCATAGCCGAATTCTCGGCAGTACACGTCATACCTGATCCGAAATGCGAGCTCCTGCAGTTCTTGAGTATCCGCAGCAGCGATATCGAAATAATTTCGAAACTGATCAACGAGACTTGAGGAGTTCATGGCCACCTCCCAATGATAAAAGATGCGACTGTGGAAATGGCCCGCTGAAAATAAGCACGCCCAATTTGCGTCGTGAAAGCGATAATTTAATGATGCAACTCAACAGGCCAGAAGACTGGCGAGGCCGCATTATCGACCCCGCGAAGCAATCAGCATACCGTGCAAACATAATCCAGCTTAACAGCCACAACTCATTGATTCCAAACCAAAGATGAAGACCAACTGGCTTCGGTTCACTCGATTGTCGCATCAATAGCGTGAGCGTAAAGATGGGGCACTTACTCCCCCCATCTTAAAAAACCGAACAAGGTCGCGGAAATCCTCCTTTTGCTCCCTAGGCAGTCGTCGCAAAATCTGACCACATGAATCCACCACACTTTCCGGCAATGTATAGCCGTGCCCCCTCATAATTAACACCATAAAAGGGACCAGTGCCGTGGTCTTCACAGAAACCCCTTCACCTAACACAAGAGAAGCTTTTTTTAGGTCATCCACCCTGAAAGCCGCACGGAGCGAGTTCAAATAATCAACAGTGAAAATTGGGGGTTGCCGGTCGGCATGCTGCTCCGCAAAAAACTGTCGGGTCGCGTCTCTTTTCATCCGACCAAAGTCGGCAATATATAGAGCACCTCCCGGCTTCAAAATTCTTGCAACTTCGCGAAACGTTGCTTCGAGCGTTTCATAGTCGGGAAGGTGATGCAGAGACATCGTAGACATCACAACGTCGACAGCACCGTCGGAAAACGTACCCAAGGACTGAATATAGGAGCGTTCAAAGCTCACGTTCCCTATACCCTGCCGCTTAATATGCTCCTCGGCGAGCTCGAGCATACTGTCCGACGCGTCCACGCCGACAAAGCGAGCTTGCGGATTCATTCTTGCCACCTGAGCCAGTTGATTTGCCGGACCGGATGCCAAGTCAACCACAAGATCACCAGGCCTAATCATCTGGCTCAGTTGCAGTGTATGAAACAGGTAGGTGGGCGCGATGGTCCCATCCTCACGGCCTGCCATCCTGAACGAGTCAGCCTGTTCCGGATCGGCCATCACCAGGTCAGGCTCCGGCGTACGTTCGTCGCATCCTCGCGCTAAAAGTTCAAGAGCGATGTGCCGGAAAAACTGGAATGTTGACGCAGCCATTTGTACCCTCGGATAATGCGGAATGACGACAATGAGTGTAAACCTTGGGCCAGGCGCCTGCCGCTCGATGATCGCCTAGAGTACCACTAGGCATGGGCAAGGGGAGCCATTCGACATCTCATGACGCTCTGGGGCGCGGTTCCTTCCCACTCGTCTCTTGATTGTACGCCGTCTACCCCTCCTCCCCCAAATCAACGACACAAGGCACAACGACACACACAAGAACGACACACACAAGAACGACACACACAAGGGACAGGCACTCTTGATCCTCTTGCTCGGCTATTCGCGTAATACCGATAGGCCCAACACCCCTCTCCCGCAGTTCTCCATATCCCGAGCCCGAAACCACCGTCAGCCGCTGATTTCCCCCTGAAATCCGCTCCCGGCATACGCATGCCAGGCACAGACCATCCTCGGCATATGACCGCAGCACGGGAAAACCAATAAAGGAGGAGAGACCTTCAGGCCGCTGATCGTCGCCGCTGCGGATGGTACAGAGCCTCAAATTGCGTACTCTGAGCCAGCCACTGATCCGGGGTGAGTCCCAGCCGCTGCAGGATCGGGGGCTGGGTGTCGGCAATGGCACCCTTCTTTTTCGGGTCGATGGCCCGACCCGTGTAGTCCACCAGGGACAGATAATCCTCGAACGCAAAC
>NZ_JAJNAN010000064.1:0-11950 GCF_022227565.1 Ectothiorhodospira sp. 9100 | reverse complement strand
ACTTGGCGGACACCTCCTCCCAGGACACCATGAAATCCCAGGGCAGCCAGGCAGTGAGCACATACACCACCGCATACATCATCAATGCCCACCAGAGGGCGGCGAGCCCACCCTGGCGCACTATCGCCACCCCCCGGCGCCCTGGCCTCGACAATCCAAACCAGGCCAGCACGCCCAGCACACCACCAATGAAGTTGCCACTCATATCGAGCAAGGAGGGTTCTCGCTGGGGCAGCCAGAACTGCAGAAACTCCACCGTCGCCGTGGTGGCCAGGGCCATCAGGGCCACGAACAGCCCCACCACCACACGCCCCCCAACACCGCGCACATAGCCCGACAGCCAAGCCGTCCAGAACAGCCCCAGCGGCACGAACATCAGAGCATTGGCCACCCATTGCTGCCGCGCCGAGGCCCCCATCTGCGGCAACGTGAGGTGAGTGAAATGGGCCCAGGCCTGCTCCATACTCTGATTGCCAAACTCGAATGGCATCAGCGTGGCGTAGAGCACGGCCAGCCACGACACCCACGCGCCAAGCATCCACCTATTCCACATGTTCGATTGGTCCAGTCAGCCCTGGTATGTCCGCATACCCTCACGTTGTGACGAGGCCTGATGCCCACGGAGCGTCAGGACGTCAGCCAGGAGCACGGTTGTCAACGATGCCATTGGGTGATTCAATCCAAACGGACCATGGCGGCGCTAATGCAAAGGGACACAGCCCAATGTAGCTCATGACCTCGCAACCTGCCCGTCCTCCTCCCGAAAACCCACCACGTCGCGATGCCAAATGAATCGGATAATACAGCAGATCAAGGCCACCCTCCCGCCAAAATTATTACTGAGGGTGAGGGCGTTAGATAACTATTTCAATGGAGAGCGAGAGATAAGGTTACTTCGCAAGCTCTGCCCGCCTGGTCGCGAGGCCATCGACGTTGGCGCCAACATCGGGATATATACCTACTTCTTGTCGAAGTACAGCTCTCATGTCTACGCATTTGAACCCAATCCTGTTCTGGCCAGGCAGCTGGTCGACCTGTTTCCGCATGCCACCATCAGGAACGTGGCCATTTCTGATAAGCACCAGACACTTACCCTTAATGTCCCCAGTAGCACAAGCGGGCCTGACCACGCACAGGGCTCCGTCTCGTGCCATTACGACAAGAATGAGATCGCTGAGTCGTACACCATTGAAGCGATTCCATTGGATTCGCTAACATTTAATGACGTCGGCTTTATCAAGATTGACGTCGAGCAACATGAGCTACAGGTTCTGCATGGGGCGGAGAGCACGATCGCGAAACATCGACCAGCCATCATGACTGAAGCCACGCCCCTGCTTTACCCGGAGCCCATGCCTGATATGTTCTCGTTTATTGTGGAACAAGGGTACACCGGATGGTTCCATTTTGGCGATGCCTATTATCCATTCACATCATTTGACCCAGAGACCCACGCAAACCGCGCCAATTGGAAAAAATCATTCATGGGCACAAATGTCATCTTCCTCCCCTCCGAAACAGACCCAATAGCACGACTAGGCAAGATAGCAAGATAGCTGCCTCACGCAGTCTTCCTCGCTGACTCGCGGACGAATTTATGGCGCACCTGCCTCGAAGGCAGGCTCGTTCTCGATGCGAAGCCTTCCCGAACGGCACCACACCCAGCGACCAATGCCAGCAAAAGGATCAAGAAAAACAGCAACTCCAGCCTTGGCGACCAGAATATGGAGCTAAAGACACCGATCCCCATGGCTCCAGCCAAGGATGCCAGAACGGCAGCATCCTGAAAGGACCCCGAAAACATACGGCGAAGCAAGTGCCAGAAGGTCAGACCTATTAAAAGCAGGAACGAAAGCACCCCAAGCCACCCTTGATCCAGCCAGATCACCAACAATACGTTTTCCACACGCCAAGGCCACAGATGATCTGTCGTGAAATACCAATGCCGCCCGGCGGCAGAAAAATCTTCATTGCTCAGCCATTCCTTTCCATCTTGTGAGGTCAGGCTGAGTCGTTTCACCTCAATCAAGGAATCATCTGAGGTATTCCGGAACGACAACACCAGTTGCCGCCGCATGAACCACGGGCCTGTCTTCAGATCCTCCACATCAAAATGAAGCACCTCCTGTAACTCGCCTTCGCCGTCGTCAACGGACACCGCGGCGCTACGACACCTAAAGGAGTACCGGATCGGCTTCTGACAGATAAACACTTCAAGTCGCGTGGGCTGGTCGGATTGAGCCTCCAGTTGCAAGGTGTACTCGCCGTGCCAGGGAATTCGAAGCCGTTGATTGATAAACAAGGAATCGCCCGTGCCCAAGCGCAGCACACTGCGCCCCCCCTCCATCACATACGCAAAATTGGCGGGTAAGCGCCCTTCTGGGTTACCCATCAGGTACAAGCGAGGAAAACTTCCCGGACCATGGCCAAAAAACCCTGAACCATCATTATTTCGCGCGAGTTCCGCCGTGAGTTCCCAATGCTCTTGTCGCAACTCCATATCGGGCGCCCAGCGCGCCATGCGCTGCTCGAGCACGCCACCACCCACACCCACCCATAGCAAGGCACCGACGCTCAACACCATGGTTGCCAGAGCAATCGAAAAAATGCGTACCCGAGACCGCGTCTCCTCATGAAACAACGCCAGAACACCACCCAACAGCAACACCGATAGGGCAATCCCCATGCCCAGATAACCCGCTCGTGAATAGGTCACGGCCAGGGCGTACATAGCAGCACCGACAATACCAAGACCTGCGAGGAAGGGCAGTACCACTCGACGCTGCCACACTCCCCAAAGCATCACGAACGGCACGCTCATCACCAGATGAGTTTCGATGCTTGGGCCGCCCACATGCATGTCGAAGAACGCGCCAGTAATTCGGTACCTACTGGAAAAATCCAGTAACCCAGGGTATGTCGCGCGCTCCCACAAGACCCAGATGATGCAGCCAACCGCGCCCAGGACCATGCCAGGCACGAACCAGTCCCTGAAGAGTTGGCTCGGCGCTTGAGGCAATTGACCCACGCACATCAACAGTAGGCCGGCCCACATCAAGCCCTTGACAGCGTAAAGACCATGATACTGATGGGTATAATGTGCCCAGGTGTTCGCGTCGGGCGCGTAAAAGGGATAGAGCGCCAGGATCAGGCTGATCATTACAGAGAATGTAAAAAGCAGCACGGCGAACTTAACGCCCGAAGGCAGCGACACACCCCCCATGCCGGGTCGCCACCGAAAGACCATCACGGCCACGGTAGCAAGCAAGAACAGATCCAGCTCATCCACGTAAAGCCGCCCCGTATGCATCGACAGATTCAATGTCGGCACCAAGGCGGGAATCACCAGCAGGAAGGCCTGGGGGCGCCACCATAGCAAGCCTCCGTACAGCACCACCGCCCCAAGAAGCCACGGGGCTGCAATCGGCCAGCTTGCGGCCATACCAAGCGCCAACATCGCAAGCGCAAGGCCCGATACCTGCGCTATCCTCAGCTGGATAGACTCAAACACCGCAATCGACACCGCAGCTTCCTTTAACGGATGTAATCATGACAGGCCGAACTCACCCCAGGCACGCCATGAGCACCCCAACGTGTCATGGAACTCGATCAGCGAGGCTCGGCGCCGGCGCGCACCTTGGCATAAGGGTAGCACTGCTACATCTGACGCTGTTGCTACCGGTCGTCCTCCCGGCAACATCAGTCGCCTCAAACCACACGGTACAGGGCACCGCGACTGTCACGACCCCCTCCCCTATTCATATCGTTGAGGCCAATCCAGACAACTACCGCGACCAGGTCCGTCAACTGCAGCCTGGCGACCACCTCCAGCTGGCCGCTGGCACCTATCCGCGCAGCCTGCGCCTGCACAACATCAAGGGCACGCCAGAGGCCCCCATCGTGATCACCGGCCCGAGCCATGGTGAACCGGCGATCTTTCACGCACGCAGCGGAGAAAACACCATCAGCCTGGCGCGCACGGCCCACGTGACCCTACGTCACCTCACTCTGGACGGAGGCGGACGCAATGCGGCTGGTGTGGTACTGGAGGGCAACGGCCACTACGCCCATCACATCACCCTCGAACACCTCACCATCAGGAACTACCATGCCTCGCAGGGTCATACCGGCATCACCACCCGTGCCCCGGCCTGGGACTGGATCATCCGCAACAACCATATCCACGACATCGGCACAGGCCTCTACCTGGGCCGCCCCGACGGTAGCGCGCCCTTCATTGGTGGACTCATCGAAAATAACGCCATCCACCGCACGCTGGGCTACAACATGCAGATCAAGCACCAGGATATCCGCGATCAAGTGCCGGGCATCCCCACCGAACCCAGGCAGACCATCATCCGCCACAATCTGTTCAGCAAGGCCGAAGGTGCCAGTAGCGACTCCTCAGCACGCCCCAACCTGCTGGTGGGCCACTGGCCAACCGAGGGACCGGGGCGGGACGATCGCTACCTGATCTACGGCAACCTCTTTCACGAAAACCCCCACGAGCGCCTATTCCAGGGCGAGGGTAACGTGGCGCTATACAACAACCTGTTCTTCAACAGCCGCGGTCCTGGGCTGATCATCATGCGCCACAACGACGTGCCCAAGGCCATTCACATCCTGCAAAACACCCTGGTCACCGCCGGCACCGGGATACGCATCACTCACGCCGACCCGGGTTACCCCCAAATCATCTCCGGAAACGCCATCTTCTCACCGGTGCCGTTACAGATCGCAACACACATCGCTACCGACGACAATTTCGTCGCGGACTTGGAAGATACTGACCAATACCTCCAGAATGCCGACCCGCGCCCGCAGTACCTGGACCTGTATCCGCGCTCCGAGAAACTGTTGGGCGCCTCCCCCCATCACAGTATCGAGCACCTGCCCCATCTGGATCACGACTACAATCACCGGCGCCGCGAACTACCCGCCTGGGGGGCGTTTCATTCAATGGCACCTTCAAATCCAGGCCGTAAGACGAACATCGGACCACCGATGCTACAGTGTCCAAATTGCTGAGATAACGCAATAACTGTTCAGGCTCCGCTGACCCATGCGCCACGTTGTTGGAAATAGCCGACCCCTTGAATGGGCGATTCGCCCTAGGCCCAGCGCGTCACCGACTGTCCTCGTGGTAACGCGGCCCTTTCAGACTGGCCCCCAAAAGGCGCCCTTGGTAACCTAGCATCCCTGATGCCCATGGTGCGTGTCCGACAGCAATCCGCCCGACGAGCCATCCATCCAGCCTAGGGGTTGGACCATGCCTTGCGAGGCCTCTTCGCCACATACGCCCATCAGAGCATCCAGCCAACCTCAAGGTTACACTGTGGAACCCAGCGAATCAGCCAAATGGCAAACCCGCACCCGGTCGGAATTTGTCGAGTATTACGCCCGGCAGAGCCTGAGCGCCATCTCCGAGCAGCGCTCCCGAGAACTCCGGGACAAGCTGCTGAAATTCCACAACGGGCAGGGCACGCCATTGAATGTCGCGGATATCGGCTGCAACGCAGGCACCCAGAGCCGTGTCTGGGCGGAGCTGGGTCACCACGTCTACGGGGTGGACATCAACGAGGATCTGGTCAGACTGGCGCACACCCGCATCACGGAGGCTGGCCTTGAGGCCGCATTTCACATCGCGTCCGCCACCTCCCTCCCCTTTGCCGACGCCTCAATGGACATCTGCATCGCACCGGAACTGCTGGAGCACGTTGCAGACTGGCAACAATGCCTCGCCGAGTTCGCCCGAATCCTCGCCCCGGGAGGTGTGCTGTATATCAGCACCACCAACCGACTGTGCCCAGTACAGAACGAATACGACCTACCGCTATACAGCTGGTACCCCGCCTCCCTCAAGCGTCGTTACGAGCATCTGGCCGTGACCACCCGCCCCGAGCTTGCCAACTACGCCACGTATCCCGCAGTCAACTGGTTCACGTATTATCAGCTCAGAGACCATCTGAAAGGCCTTGGCATGGAATCCAGCGACCGGTTCGACAACATGGAGCGTGGCCACAGCCGGGTGCGCCACCTCGCGCTCTCTGCGATTCGTGTGGCCCCGCCCATCCGTTGGCTGGCCCACGTCACCAGCCCCTCCACCTCACTGCTGGCCCGGAAAGTGAGCCCATGACCCAGCCATCGGACATCCGGGTATCCGTCATCATCCCAGCCTACAACGCGAGATCGTACATAGGCGATGCAATTCATAGCGTCGAAGCGCAGGGAATCGATCATCTGGAGCTGATCGTGGTGGATGATGGCTCCACGGATGGAACGGGCGACTACATTAAACACCATCATCCATCCGTTGAGTTGATCCGCAAGAGCAATGGCGGCGCGGCCACGGCGCGTAACGCTGGCCTCGCGCGCGCCACCGGCGAATACATCGCGTTTCTGGATGCCGATGATCTTTGGCTACCCGGTAAACTTGAAGCACAGCTGTCTCATCTGGCGGCCAACCCCCAGGTGCAACTGGTATGTAGCGGTTTCGAGCGCTGGGAGCCTGATTCACAAGGTGAGTTTCCGAGCCTGCAGCCCCTACTGGAACAGGCTCAAACCATTCCGCAGGATGCACTTGACACCGAATTTTCAGGCTGGATTTATCACAAGCTGCTCCTGGACTGTCGCGTCTGGACCTCAACGGTGGTATTCCGACGATCACTGATGAACGACATCGGTCGATTCGACGAATCCCTGCGCCTTGGACAGGATTACGATTACTGGCTACGCGCCTCCCGACACACACCCATTCATACCCTGCGACGCCCCATGGCGGTTTATCGGCAACACGCCCACAGCGCCACTGCCCGGGGCGCATCCGTCAGCTATGGTGCGCGTGTCATCACCAACGCCGTCAAGCGGTGGGGGTATGAGAGCCCAGACGGACAAAAGGTACCCGCCCGGGATGTCCGCGCGCGGGTGGCCGGCATCCACTTTACGCTGGGGTATCTACACTACGCCGACCAACATTACCGTCTAGCAGTAAGGGATTTTGCCTCTTCGATTTCTCAGCACCCACTACAACCCAAGGCCTGGGCCTATCTTGGCTTGGCAGCGATCAAAGCCCCAATCGAGGCGACAAAAGACGATTGACACTGTGAAACCGAGTTACTTGCATCCATGAGGGGTAGCGCCTTAACCATCAGCGACTTTTCTGCAAGCCTTGCTCTAGGGTGATTTGGCCATAGAGTGTCTCAAACGCATCAAGCATCCTCTCCTTGGAAAAACCGCATTCTACGAAGGCACGCCCGCGGGCGCCGAACCGGAAAATCTCGCCACGATACTCATCGAAATAGGCGATTTTTTGTGCAATCATTTCCACATCGCGCTGATGGCAAAGAAAACCTGTTTCCTCGTCCACGATACTGTCCCGAACGCCACCCACATCACTAGCGATCACGGGTAATCCCATCGCTTGGGCTTCTGCATAGACTAGCCCTTGACCTTCAGCACGCCCCGTCGCTTCTATCACGCCAGTCAGGGCGAACAGGTCGGCCTTTCGCATCTCTGAAACCACCTCATCCTGCTCCAACCCTCCGGCAAAACTCACCCGACTCTCAATAGCCAAGTCCTTTGCCTGAGCCTCCAATGCTTCTCGGAGAGGCCCGTCCCCAACCAGACGCAATTCGACCCGCCGACCCGCTTGCGCCAGTTTCCCGATGGCTTCCAAGAGATAGCTATGCCCCTTCACTTCCACGAGTCGCCCCACCGAGAGAACTCTCAGTGTTCCATGGCGTGATTTAGGCTCCTGCGACCAGCCAAAGCGTTCCAAGTCAATCCCCATGGGAATGACGTTGATGGATTCTGGCCTTGCCCCCAGCGCGATAAGCCTCTGCTGCATGAAGACCGAACCCACCGTGTGTAAGCAATCACTCTGGAATAATTCCAGGAACGTCTCTGGACCCAACTGGGACGCCAATGCGGTTGCCTCGTAACCGTGCCAGGTCACCACATTCGGGATCGGAAAGCCACTGAATCTGCCAAGGCGAGCCATACGAGCGCCGAGATCGCCAAAATGCACATGCACAACATGGGGCGACAGGCGCTGAATTTCTTTCAAGTACCGCAAAGACTCCGTATTACGCTGCAAGGTCCATCGAGTTCCGCGCGAGAAGGGAATGACCCACCCCCCCTGGCGCCAGATCTGCCGGCAATATTCTGGCAGGATAACCCTTCGAGAGGCGGGGAGTCCCACATGGACCTGCTGGATACCCGCTTCATCCATTTGCTTGATCTCCGCAGGAGACATATCCCCGCCGCTTGATCGAGCCACGGCCGTCACCTCGTGGCCGCGACTCGCAAGCCCCATGGCGTGGCCCCGCACGAAGGTCTCGGACCGGGCGGGAAACAGGTGTGACAGCAGACATATGCGCATGTCTTGACGTACCTCGTGGGGTCCACAAAGAATGATGATTCAGGCTGTCGTAACGAGCCGCAGGACTTCGAAGAGTTTCTGCGGCTGGCTCCGAAAGACTTAAGGGGTTGTCAAAAAAATGCCCCAGCCGGAGCATGATATCCGTAGACTTCGCGATCTGATGGACACCCGTCATGCAATCCGGATTCTTTGATCTGGAAGACCCTCATGCCCTGCTGGAGAAGTTGGGTGAGCAGCTGCCCAAGTTCAATCGCGTGGTGGACTGGGAGGCCTTCCGGCCGACACTGCAAAAGGTGTATCAGCGACCCCACCAGGGGCTGGACGACGCGACACCCGATGAGTTTTACTTCGTCCATCAACCTCTGACTCAGGCAGCCTGACGCCTGATGACAAACCCGGTTAGAGCATAGATCGGCCGTCAGGGGGTGGACCAGTGGATGAGGACCACTTCAATTTCTTAGCGAAGTGCAAAGGTCATCTCACCCTTTTTGCCTTACCAGACTCCGCGAGATCCATTCTTGAATCAGACCAAAGCTTCCCAAGTTCAAAATCAGCACTAGGCGGATCAAAGCTTACCGTTCCGGATCCAGGACGCAACGTAAGCTCGGCCAGGAAGGGGCGTTCACCGTACATAAAGTCCACTCTCAGAAATTTATCATTAGCTGAAATTCTCTCGGCGATTTTGATCATCTCTGCCAATTCGAGTGGAGCCTCCAGCGATTCCTCCAGCCTTTCATACCCCGAACGGATAATCGGTAGCCTCTTGAAATCGCGGGTTAGGTAGGCCCTAATGTGTTTTGAAAACCTACCGCGATGAAACTCGATCATCTGCACGCGGCCGTGAAAACAAAAAAAGTTAAACTCGTCGGGCAGAGACCGATCCGGCCTTAGGATTATCTCTTCCGCGAAAACCTGCGGCTCAATCCAGCGATATTGATATTCACCCGTCTTGATGCTGTGATCATTTGCCAGCCACTTCTCAAACGTTTGTGCAGCTTCATCAAAATCTATTTTTTCACCTGAACGGACAATCATTTGAGTCCGCCACGAGTGGTTTGTTTTGAGCACATATTCACTGGGGAGCTTTTCCCCCTGCAGATCTTCGAGATGACGCCCTGACCATATAATTTTTGGGAACGCATCATAGCCTAGCACTCGAGCAACATACTCTCTCACCGCCAACTTATCTGCATAAATGGTATAGATCTTCTGTCTTTGAAGGAGCTTACCCCGCTGTACGTGCTCATTAAAAGTGGACGGCTTAAAGAGTCGAGGCGAAACACCAGTCATTTCCTGATAGCCACGACGAACAGCCAAGTAATCATTTGGCAACAGTAATAGGTCCACCCAAAATCGCCTCCAAGCGCTAATCGCACGATCACGGGGAATACTTCTCTCGGCAATTTTTCTCAAGCCTACAGAAAAACCATCAACAAGCCGGGACTTAGCATTTCTTGCAAGAGAACGAAACACTTGTTGAACTCCATTAAGTTGACTATCGCATGGCGCCCTCAACTCCCAATACTTACAAACGTGACCGCTGATCAAGAGAGCTTGCAAGCATCTGACTTTTACCAATTAGGAGCGAGCCGGTAAATTAGAGGGGCCTAATGGCACCCAAGACAACTAAATTAGGGCGATCGTCCCCCGCCTTTACAACAATCGCCTAAGAGCCAATTTCAGTCCGGCCGGAACATATCGCCTGAAGCGTGCATGTCTTTTCATATGCGCCACAACAGCCTCTGCGGGATTTCTTCTTAACCCATACATTGGATAATAGTGAATCTTGAAGTTGCAATGAGTGTTAAGTTCGATCACCCTAGCCTTATCATGCCCTAGATCTTCCACGATCATATCGACCCCCGCCACGCCAAGACCTTTAACTGATCTAGTCGCATCGACAGATAAATTTCTCAACGGCTTTGACAGCATATCCGTAACATCCAAGGCCTCACCTCCTTGGTGAACATTTACAAGTTCAGTCAGAAATCTGACCTCAGCTTTCGCCGGGATTTCAGTGAGATTGGGCATCGTCTTAATCGGGTGCTGCCTATGGCACGGATTCCCAGCTCGGTCTTGGTTTTTTTTTTCAATCAGGCGAGCAATTGTGCTAACACCGTCACCTATCACATGGGCGGGGACCCGAGTAGCAGCACAAACAAATCGGCCTGCGACAACGATAGCTCGAACATCGATCCCTTTACACTTCTCCTCCAATATTATCGGGCTCTGTCGCAAAGTTAAACTCTCCTTCGCGTATCCCCATGCTTCCCTAAAGGCCTGATCACTAACTATGGTTGTGGTAATACCTGAGCCAGCGCGTGCATCCGCAGGTTTGACTACCAACGAATCCACTCCGCAATCCCTATAGAAATTAAGCGCCGCCTCGAAGCCTGTATCCGGTGCGAAATAGCGGGAAAAGGGGGTAGGCAAGCCTTTTTTTTTAAGACATTCGAGTGCCCGGGTCTTATCCCTACACACCCGTACTGCTTCTTCGGTTACGAGGTGCGTCAGCATATTTCGCATGACGCCAATCTTGTAATTCTTAGATAAAAATTCAAATAAGCCATCATTTTGGTGTACTAGTGAAACACCTTGAGCTTTAGCTGCCCACCGAAAACCGTCCATGTGATCCGCTTCGTCTTCCTCAAAGCGATTGGGCTCACCCTGCATATAAGACCTAATCTTCCCCAACCCGCCAACGTCCATCTTTTACACTCCTAACTTATATACTTTTCTCGCAAAGCTGATAATACATAAAAACATCACGAGCATTACGACCATCGTTTCAATTCTACCGTGTAATGAGAACTATAAAAGCCGAACAATAAACATTTAAGGTGCCGCCAAACATGGACAGGACATTACTGTGAAAATATTTCAATCAGCACACCCTATCAATTGTTGAAATTCGATGTAATCAAAATAGTTGCCAAAACACTCCACTATCGGCAACCTACCCAAAAGCAGCCAAGAGCACAGAGCCCAACTGGCACCATCACAATTAAAGTAGGCTCCGACTTGTGGACTGATGGTGGTTTATCTGCCCCAACACATGACAGAACTGCCATAATGAGTTAATACATCCTGGGCGCCCCAGAAACACCCCTGCCTGAATCGTTTCCCAGGCATTTTTTGCCAGCCTGCGAAACAGCCAACGCGGCGCGCCAAAGATGGACTTATCTTGCCCACAAGCCGCTGCCTTCAGTTGTCTGTCTGCCTCTCCTTTGCCCGAGCGAAACGCTCGCTTAAGCAACCACCAAACCCGCATTTGTTCCTCTCTTATGATATGCATCACGCGGGCATCAGGGGCAAACCAACACTGATGGCCCTGAGCGACAAGGCGCTCAGTCAACTCCGTTTCACTTCCCATTGGATAATTAGGAGCCAGCCCTGGGCCAATGGCCTCATCAAAACGAATACCCATTGTGAATATTTTCTCACGGATCATCATATTGGGCCCCCAAACCGCCGAAGGCCTGAGCGGGCCTTCCTTCCGATCGGGAGGTGTAACGACATAAGCGGGCCCCAGAGGAACATTATCCAGAATCCATTGGGGCGGGACTTTTG
>NZ_JAJNAN010000063.1:0-12355 GCF_022227565.1 Ectothiorhodospira sp. 9100 | reverse complement strand
GGGATCAATGGCATAGTGATCGGCAGGGACCGTGGGTCCGGCATTGTTGAAGAAGCGGGGCATGACCGCAGTATAGGACGGAAGCCGTCCGGTAAACCAATGCCTGCGTGCAACAGACAGGGACAGGCCTGTGGGGGAAAACCTTCCATCAGAGTTTGCCAATTGGCAGGTGTTCGCAAGCCGCCCAATTTAATGGTGATTCTGAGCGACAGGGATAGAAAGGGGTACCACTCAGTAACGATAATGATTATCATACGCGTTAACGGAATCCACAATGCGGAGGTACCCTTTCGTGAGCACGCTGACACCTAACCCCAACGCCACCCCGACTCAGCCCGTAACCGAAAAACCCATGCGCCAAATCCGGAGGTCAACGTCTCAACCCTCATCACCCGTCACCCCCCGGCGTGGTTGCGACCGAGGCTGCGGGGGCTGCGGCCGCCAGCGCGCCACCTGACATCGGCCGGAACCCAGCATGTTAACCCCTACCCTACGCTTTTGGCGCACGACCAGATAAGGATGGAGAATATGCGAGTGGCCATCTACTTTGGCACCACCAGTGGCAGCACGTTACGTGTCGCGGAGATGATCCGGGACGCACTGCAACCCATGTCGGTGGATCTGTTGGATGTGGCGTTTCTGGACCACGCTCATAGCATGACCGAATACGATCTGCTCATCTGGGGGGCGCCCACCTGGGGTTACGGAGATCTCCAGGATGACTGGGAAGATTTCATCGACCACCTGGACGACGTGGATCTGTCGGGCTTGCCGGTGGCGTTGTTTGGCCTGGGCGATCAGTATGGATACGGCGAGGTGTTCGTGGATGCCATGCGCATCCTGCACGACAAGGCCCAGGCTCGCGGCGCAAGAATTCTTGGTTACTGGCCGATCGATGAACACTACGACTTTGAGCACTCCCTGGCCGTGATCGACGATCATTTCTGCGGTCTGGCCCTGGACGAAGACAACCAGAGCGAATTGACCCATCCTCGCGTAGCCACCTGGTGCCGGCAGCTTCAGGAGGTGGTGTTTCCCTGACACATCCCCACCCGCGGCCAGGTGCCGCGGGTGGGGATGGCGGCTGCTACTGCTGCTGCGCCGCGGACCTGGCCTCCTCGGACGTGATGCCGCCCCAGGTCATCACCACGTTGATGTCCGGAGTGCCAAAAAGCGTTTCGAATGATTTCGCGGGCAAGGTCTCCACCATCTCGTCTTGAAGCGACTGACGCCGCGCCTCAAGCTCCGGCGTCATCTCCCCGGCGCGGCGAAGGGTTCGCAACTCGAACCAGTCCTCGGGCCAGAGTTGCGGGTCCAGGGCAACCGTGACGGTCTGCATGGTGGATTTGCGCAATAACTGAATGCGGAAGCTCTCCACGGCATGCTCCATTCCCGCGGGCCGCGGCGTGCGCGCCTCGGGCTTCTCGCTCACCAGCACCAGATCCAGTGCATCGGTCACCCCGCCCATGGGGGCATGACTCAACACCAGAAGATCGTTGGCCCGGGCGATCTCATCCTCCCCAAAGAGCAGGTCCAGGCCATATTGCAGGGCCAGAAAGCCGACCGTGGCCGGACCGCACGGGTAGCCATGGTGGTCCAGAACCCGCGCCAGGCTGATGCTTCTGGCGACCCCGTCGGGGTGGATGACGTGTATCGGGGGGTGATCCTTCACCACCTGAGGAAGGTCATCGGACACGGCCTGTTTCAGCGGCAGCCCCGCCAGCAGGATGACGCCCAGCGCAGAGGCAAGAACGAAACGACAAGGGGATGAATACATGGGCAATGCTCCTGAGGTTAGACAAGTGAGGTGAGGTCAACGGGTATTGACCGAATGCGGAGCGTTGCAACTGGCTGGCGATGGCTGGCTGTGCAAACGAGTCATACAGAGACATCAGGGGCAGAAGGATGAAGCCGCCTCCTGCCCCTGACGGATTAACGCCGGGACATCGAGCCCACATCCATGCAACCGGGGCAGTACGGAGTGAGATCCTGTGTGTCCGGGATCCCATCACCGTCAATGTCGTCGTCCATTTGCAGGGGCGACATCATCCATTCGCTCTCGGCGTACTGAGGATTGAAAAAGTCCGGACGACCATCACCATCGAAATCGAAGCGGGCCAGATCGGTGCCCGGGAAGTCGTCCCATTCGGTGAGTGCTTCCGCAATCAGGGTCAGCCGGCGCCAGCGCTCCGGATCCTGCGTGGCCGTCTCCGCCCAGGCAATCGCCAGATCGAATTTCCCCGCAGCTGCCAGCAGTTTGACGCCTTCCCGCCACCCCCGATCCTGCTGGGTGGGACTGTTGAGTTCCTCAATCAACCCCTGATAGCCGTTCCAGCCCCATGCCGTGTTGGATGAGTCTCCCAGCAGAACCCGATGGGCCCCTTCTCGAGCTTTGACGACGGGCTCCTGGCTAAAGCCATTGAGATGGCCCTCCCGATGCAGACGGGCCCGTTGCTCCAAGGCAACCTCAAGATAGGCTTTCGCCACCGCTTCCGTCTCTCTCATCACTGTAGTCAAGCTGGCTTCATCGGCGACCTGGCCAGCCATGGCTTGAAGCGCAGCCATCACCTCGTCATCCAGAGTCGCCAGTGCCTGCTCGGACATGCCACCGCGGCTCTGCAGATCCGCGACCCTCCGGAGCTGTTGGCTCCTGGCATCATTTGAGTCGATAACCCGGGCCTGCTGACGCAAGGCGGTAACGACTTCGTCCCCATCCATGTCCAGGGCAAGATGGCCATTGGCCAGCAACCATGCGGCTTCTGCCCGCAGCAATGTTGAGGCTCCTCGGTACATCTCCTGTGCCATTGACCAGCACTCGGCCATGCGCTGTCTCGCCTTGGTCGTTTCCCCCAGTTCATCGGTGGCCAGGGCAGCGGCATGGCATCCATTGCGCAGCAAGCGGTTGACCTCGGTGCGCGCATTATCGGGGGATGACCCCGGAGGCGGCACATAGCCGATCGCATCCCGCCAGGATTCCTCGTCAAAATCATCCGAATCCTCGATAAATGCGGCTGAGGTGGACAGTAGCCACCCGGCATCCGCCACTTCGCGGGCAGCCTGAAGCATTCCCTCGTCGGTCAGTCGTACAGCCAGGTTACGTCCATCGGTACTCAAACCCTGGCTGCGGTGGATCAGGTAGCTGGCCCGATCCCGAGGCGATGCAATGCGCTCGCTCATCTCATTCAACGCAGCTTGCGCTCCCCCTTCACGAGCCGCCTCAACTGCGAAGAACACCGCAATCTCATTGGCCGCCGTGCGCGCCGCGGAACTGTACATGGGATAAGGCACCACCTCATCTTCGAGTAGTTGCTCGAAGCGCCCGGTCAACCCCATGGCTCCGTAAGCGGGCGCAATGATATCCACATAGAAACGGGAGAAAGCATTGGTCTGATTGCCGCAGGTGGCGCCCATCAGATCTTCGAAGGCATCGATACCCGCAAGTGCCTGTTCACGCAGCCCTAAATGGGAATAAAGGGCCGCGTATCGGGCCGTATATTGGCTCTGGATCAGCCTGCAGCTAGTTGGTCCAGGCTGAGGTGAACCCATGTCATCCACCCAACGTCTCAACAAGTGGGTAGCGGCCACCGCCTGCTCATAGGAGGAACCGGTCATACCCGCTTCCGCTGCCAATTTCACCCGTTCCTCGGCCTGGTTGAGGAGGGCTGTGGTCAGATTAAAGTAGTTGCCGGTCCAGGGTTGACCGGGCCCTCCGAACTGGTTCACGTAGTCGAGCAATGGCGCGATAATGGTCTCCGCCCGATCAGGGTATCCAGCGGCGAGGAAATCGTCGCTCAAGGACCGGTAGAACCTGGCATCGGCCCCCGTCAGGTTGGCAAGGCCCAGAGCCTCCAACTGCTGCTGCTGAATCCCGCTGGCTTCATCCCAGTATTCAAGGGAGCGGGTCTCCTCCCCGTTGCGGAAAAGCTCCTGACCTGTGCGGCGGAAGGCCTCGGCTCGCTCGATAGGCTGAAAGATCTGCGCTCGCAAAACGAGATCAGCCTCTTCATGCAAACCGGCCGCAGCCATACCCTGGGCAATGCGGGCAAATACCGGATCAAGCACGCTATCGTCGAACACGCCGTCAAACAGGCGCTCGGCCCGCTCATAGGGGGACAAATCAGAACGCAGGAAGTATTCCAACCTGGCCTGGTTGTCCATTCCCAGCACTTCGGCTTCAGCGAGGGGTACCTGATGATCCAAAACCCTGGAAGCGGCCAGCCTTGCGATGGTCTGATCTCTTGCCAGCCCTTCAGGTAACTGAAACTCCGGGTCTTCCAGAGCCTCAATGCCAACGGGATAGGTCTGAACAAGGTAACGTGCCACGTTGAAGACACCAGGACTGTTAGCTGGCATGCCTCTTTGCCCGGCCGCCAGCCATACGGCATGCGCCAAACTGCGCAGATTATCTTTTTCGGCCTGATTGTGCGGCTCAAAGCCCAATTGCTTATCGAAGAAGCGGGCCAGTCCATGCGCAATGTTTTGCTGGGCCACGGCGTCGATCACCTCTTGGGCCGTGTTCACCGAATCACTACGCAAAGCCAGGACCATGGACTGAACGCCTTTGAGCCGATCCTTAATCGTTTCGGGTAGATCCAGGATGGCGTCATCGGCCAGATACTGGGCCGCTTTCGCGAAATCACCATCGGCATCGCGCAACGAAGCGGCAACCTGCACCATCGGGTCATTGATGCCGCGCAGGGCCACCCATAGCTCTGTCAGCAGCAGGCTGGCACGCTGAACTTGCGCGTCTTCCGCGGGATCATTCATCACCCCTGAAGGAGGTAAATCAAGCAGGCTGGCAACTTCGTCCACCACGGCATGCACCGCCAAAGCATCTTGTGGATAAAAACGATCCACCAAGGTGGTCAACGGCGAAATGACCGGCCTGTCCAGCCCCATCCAGGGGGCGCTGAGTTGCAGCCCCTGGAAGTCCTGGCCTGTCTTCGTGTCCACCCCACCTCGGGCCATCAAGCGGGCATCGCCGGGAACGCCATCTTCCGAAAGGGTCAATTGAAAACGCCCATGCTCGTCGGAACGGACGACTTCAGAAAGCGCATCACCATTCGCGTCCAACAGCCAAACCGCTGCCCCTTCAATGGGTGGATCAGTTACCAGACCAATTACTTGTGAGGACGGTGTAGGGTCATCGCTCGAAGAGCCACCGCCTCCCCCACAGCCGGCCACCAGCAGGATAACCAGCAAGGACAGAAAGCCGGTTAGAACAGCTTCAGTAAATCGTGACATGCACATACCTCCTGCCAGATGGGACCGGCCGTTTTGGTGATTCGAGATCTCAAAAGTCATATTTCAGGCTCACCCAGTAATGTCGACCGATCTCCACGCCGCTCTGCCCCGAGGGCACGGTATGGGTTCGC
Organism: Ectothiorhodospira sp. 9100; assembly: GCF_022227565.1. NCBI lineage: Bacteria > Pseudomonadati > Pseudomonadota > Gammaproteobacteria > Chromatiales > Ectothiorhodospiraceae > Ectothiorhodospira > Ectothiorhodospira sp. 9100. Next base: position 6,980 of record NZ_JAJNAN010000063.1, on the reverse strand, counting down.
TCATCGAAAAGGTTATTGACCTGAACCTGCGCCGTGAGCGCCGTGGCCCCTGGCATCGGCTGGGAGTAACTCAGGCTCAGGTCCGTGATGAAAGTGACGGGCCGGCTTTCGCGTTCGTACTCGTCGAGTTGCTCGAACACCCTTTCACCACTGGGCAGTTCCACCAACTCTCCATCCACGACACGGCCCGTGCGGGTAATGACGGATTGACGGCCACGATATCGGGTATTCAGATCCGCACGGATCCGTTCCCCAAAAGGTCTTGAGAGACTTAGATTAGCGACCACAGGGCGGGCAAAGTCCTCCCGCAGAATATCCAGCTCGCCATAGCGGATACGCTCACCCCGGTAGGACACGTACTGCCCCGAACCGGTGGCATCCACCGGATCGTCATAATCGGCATTGCTGGTCCTGGTTTCGGAATAGGTCAGATGCAGCCCCACCAGGGTTTCACCAAACTCCCGGTACCAGGAAGCAGACACTCCCCGGTATCGGCTGTGACCATCATTGTTCATGAGGTAATAGCGATACCCATCGGGTTGGGTATCGGTGGTGGTTCGGGCAAACTCGTCCCGGTTGTCCCGCTGAACCAATTGAAGATCGAGCACCCCCCCCAGCAGTGCCTGCCTCAAACCCACCATGAGCTCATCGCTGAAGGGTGTATCCAGATCCTCGAACACATAGCGGAAGGTGCCCTCACCCGAGTCCACTTCCCAGTCCCGAACGACATTCTGGGTGGTGCCGCGGTATTCCCTGAAGAATGGGGCCCTCGCCTCCCGCAGCTTGTAGGTCAGCAGGGCCGCGCCGTAATAACGGTTGGCCCCCGCCCGGACTACGGTGCGGCCATCATCGAACACATCGAGACTGCCCCGGGTGCGGTACGCAATATCGTGGTTACCGAGAAAATCATCGTGGTCATAACGCAAGCCCACCGTGCCGGTGACCCGCTTCCAATTGAGCGTGGTCTCGCCAAACAGACCCGCTTCATTCAAGGAGACTTCAACGTCATCGGCGGGATAGACGCTTCGGGTGGAGAAATACTGTTCACGCTGCTGGCAGTCGTAACGATTGCCCCGACACTGGACCTCGCTGTTGATCACCGGATTTTGATAAACGTAGAGATCCTCATCCCGCTGGAATCGATAACGCTGATGGTTGGCTTCGGCACCGAAACGATGGCGTACCTCGGCCTGCCCAAGATCGTTCCCCATGGTCTCCGCCATCCAGCGAAAGGACAGACTGCCCTGTTCCTTATCCAGATCACCAAAACCGCCCTGACGGCTGTTACCTACATCGGCACGGCGCCCCCAATCGATGCTCCGGGTATTGGCCCAGTTAAAGAAGTCCTTGGGTGCGCTACGGCTGTTTTCGCTGTAATTGACTCCCACTCGGAATTGATGATCGAGTCGATCTCCCGCGTATTCCAGATTCCCGGTGCTGCTGTAGCCACCGCCCTTGATGGTGAAGTCGCTATCCTTGGCATCCACAATGAAACGGTCATTGCTATAGGGGGCATAACCCACACTCCAATCGATCAATCCCCGATCACCCAGGGGCGTGGTCAGTTTCAACAGCAGGTTGGTGTTCTCCTGCTCCTGTGAACGACTGCGCCCCAGGGTCACCTGCGGGGTGCTGGAACGGGCCCGACTCAGGCCGATTACCACGCCCGATGCCTCGCCCACGGGCGTTGCATAGTTCAGGGACAATCGATCCCGACTGAACTCCGGGGTGCCAGGAGGCTCCGGAGGCAAGGTGCCCGAGTCCGGATCCCAGTCGCGGGTGAACGTGCGGTAGCTCACCCAATCGCTGCGGGTCGCGCTGTAGGAAACACTCCCGTCGGCCTCCATGCCCGCGCGTCGAGTCTCCACCTCCACCACGCCACCGGTGAAACGGCTGAATTCCGCCGGCACGTTGCTATCGAATACCCGGATCTCGCCGATCAGCGCACTGTCGATGAACTGGGACTGCTCATGCCCCGGCACATCGCTGATGGCGTTGGGATTGGTGGATGCCGGATCCAGGCGATTGGTGATACTCATCCCATCAAGCAGAAACTGGTTCTCGTAAAAACGCCCGCCGGAAATCGAAAAGGATTCCGGCCTCAGATCCAGTAGCGACTCGGTGGTCAGGGCGGATTCGCCAAACTGCAGTCCAGGCACCAGACGCAGCACACCATCCACGCTGCCATCGGCCCCACCGAAACGCTCGATATAGCGCGCATCAAAACGATAGCGACCCGCTGCCGTGCGCTCCCCATCAAGCGGAGTCTGCCCGATGGGACGCACCATGATGGTCTCCAGGTGCGCATCCGTTGCGCCAGCATGGGTCGCCTCGTTCGCATGAACCTCGTACACGGCCAGACATACGGCGACGCTCAACAAAAACCCGGGGGTCCTCCTCCACCGACCCCCGGTCATCAGACGGGATTGACTGCTGGACATCAGGCATCACACCCCACGCAATAGGGTGTGCGGTCCTCGGTATCGAGGATACCGTCACCATCGATATCATCATCCAGCGTCAGTGCCGACACCGCACGCTCCGCCTCGCTGCTGCCGGGACTGAAGAAGTCCGGACGCCCATCCCCGTCAAAGTCAAAGCGCGCCAGAGCCGTGCCCGGGAAGTCATCGGCATCGTTCATGGCATTGGCGATATTGAGCAATTGACGATGGCGTTCCGGCGCCTCTTCGATATCCAGGGCGATCGTCCTTGCCAGATCATACCCACGGGCAGAAGCGAGCCAGCGGACCGCCGAATGGGTCTGGGTGGTGCGGTCATTGGAAGCCGCCAGTGCATCGATCATCGCCAACGAACCCGGCCAGGTGCCCGGCAGGGCGTCATCCCCTTCCACCAGCATGCGCACCCGATCCCGGGCGAGATTCACCTGCTCCTGCTGAGTCACATCGGCCCAACCGGAGTCGGTGATGGCACGGCGAAGATCCTCAGCCACCTGCACAAAGCTCCCCGTCAGGGAATTGCGCACCGAGCCACTGCGGATGTAGGACGCCAGGTCCAACGCCTGGTTGATGACCGCCTGGTCACTGGATGGGGTAGCTATCTGGCCGAGCTCCCTCACGGCATCATCCAGCGTGTTCAGGGCACGGGCGGGATCACCGCCGCTGCTGCGCAGCAAGGCCACCTCCATGAGGTGACGGATACGGTCCACAGGATCGCTCAGCACGCCGCCCAAGGCCCGAAAACGGTCAATCAGTTCCGCGTCTCCCGACATGGCCAACTGCTGATAACCCTCGGCCATGGACTTGGCGATCCAGAGGCGATCGTCGGTCGGGCTGGCCGCATCAAACACCGATTCCGCGTGTTCCCGGCAGGCCTGAATACGCTCGCGTGACAGCGCTGGACGTTCCATCCGATCCAGGATCAACGCCACCTTGCGACAGCCCTGATCCACGAAATTTCGTCCGGATGAGCGCTGTTCCACGTACTCGTCGGACATGGCCAGTTCCCAGGCCGCGTTCATGACATCCCAGGCTTCCTCGTTTGCGCCCTGCCTCCAGAGCAGCACGGCCAGATGAGGTGTGCCGGCATCACGGCTTCCCGTACCCACCTGGGTCAGTTGCGTGATGGCGTCCTGGGCGGTGTCGGCCTGAGCTGCCACGTGTTCAATGGCTTCCTGCACTTCACCTGCAAGCGCCCGATCAACGGCCTGGTAAAGTACGGCGTTGTCCTGGGCGGCGTCCGCATTACGATCGTTGATCGGACGGACATGGTTCTCAATCCATGCCAGGTAGGTGTCGATGTCTCCCAATTCACCATAAATCGGCGCCATGCGAGGGCTCATGGTGGCACCGTAGGTGAAGTTGCAATCGGTAGTGGCCAGGCGCCGAAAATCACCGATTGCCCGTTCCATTCCCTCATCGTCGCCCAGGCGACGATAGAAATCGGCGTAGGTGGTGACCATCAGGGTCTTCATGGCCTCGCAGCGACCATCCAGCGGTTGTCCGTCCCGATATTGCTGTCCGGCGCCCAGGGTGACCTCCTGGAAGAAGCCCACCGCATTCAGGGCATCGTTGAGTGCTGAACCCGACAGCCCCGCCTCCTCGGCGGCTTCCACGGCGGCAGAGGTTCCATTTCTCAGGGCGACAAGGATGCGGCCAAAAGCAGTGGTATAGGGCTCACCTTGCTGGGAGTCGATAAACTGCCGCACGGCCAGGAGTGCTTCATCGGCGTCGTCCCTGAACCCAGCATTGAGCAGGTCGCTATTGAGGGACTGGAAGAAACTGGCGTCATCACCATCCAGGTTGCTGATGCCCTTGCCTTCCCTCAGTGCAGTTTCGTAGGTATTGAGGGCCGCCCTCCAGTACTCGACGGCATTATCCAGATCATCGGCCCCGCGCAACGCCCGAGCCACCTGTTGCTGGGCCAGGGCCCGCTCGGTAGGCTGGAAGATACTGGCCTGAAGGGTCAGCTCAGCCTCTTGCAGCAGCCCCGCCGCAGCCAGATTACGGGCGTTCGCCCGGTACATGGGATCGAGTGCACCGTCATCCAGCACCCCGACGAACAGACGCTCGGTCTGATGGGTGGGCGACAGGTCGGAACGGAAAAAGTAAGCGGCCCTGGCATCGTTATCCATGCCCAGGGTTTCGCCGCGGGCCAGAGGGATGGTGTGATCGATCACCCGCTGGGCAGCCAGGTCACGCAGGATGAGATCGTGCCGAATATCAGCCAATGGCAGGTTGGCCTCAGGATCCAAGAGGTCCTCCGGCATGGCATGCACCTGGAACACGTAGCGGGTGATGTTCAGCAGGGCCGAGCTACCAGCCGGCACACTGCGCTCGCCCATGCCTTCCCACAGGGCTCGAGAAAGGGGATCCACGTGGTCCGGATTCACTTCCTTGCCAGCCAACTCAAAATAACCCTCCAGTCCGCTGCGCAGGCTTGCCAATCCCTGAGCCTTGATCATTCCCTCGGCATTCGACTCTGCCGGATCCAGATCCAGCAAGGTTTCGGCTTGCTCAGCAATTTTGGTCAGCCTGGTTTGTGATGCATGCGGCAGTTGCTGATCCAGGGCCAGGGTTGACGCTGCCTGGTTCAGTCGGCCAGGAGACATTGACCGTATCTCGCTCTCCAGCCGTTCCCACCGATCATCCTGCCCTTCCAGTGCCATCAGGATCTCGGTGATCAACAGACTGGCTCGCTGCGCCGCGGCATCCTCGGCAGGGTCCGCCATCACCGACGCCTCATCCAGGGCCAGCCTTTCGGCCACATGGCCCACCGCCTGCTCCCGAGACATGCCCATCTCCTGCATTCGCCGATCCACCAATGTGGTCAACGGCGACACCACGGCCCGCTCCCCTGACCCATCATGGGGCGCACTCAGCGTCAGGTTCCCCAGGACATGCCCGGTGCGCACATCCACACCGCCCCGGGCCTCGATACGGTGAGCCTCACCGGCCTGATCGGACTCGATCATCAGGGTGAACAGGCCCTGATCATCAGTCTGCTCCACCGTGGACAGGGCATCACCCTGGGCATCCACCAGGCGCACCGCCGCACCCTCGATGGGGGGATCGGTCACCAGTCCAGACACTTCAACCCAGGCAGATCCATCACTGGACGAGGAGGAGCCACCCCCATCACAACCCGTCAAAGACAGCACAAGCACGGGTATCAGTAAAAATGCCGTTTTATGCCAGAACATATTGATCACTCCCGATGAAATGAATACGACTAATTAAGCCAATGCGTCCGATTGCTGTTCTTGTTACTAATCCAGTACAAGTCGCCGCTTGCTCACGGCATGTCCGTGTCCGATCCTGTCGAATCCACATACGCGGCGGCCCGCTGCATGGTCGCCGGCATGAAATGATTCGCCCCGTTCATCCAGGGCTGCCCTTCGCCGCCCTTGAGGTGGTGATCCAGCCATTGCAGCTTCCGACGGGTGGCGTCCTCGCGATTGTCTTGATCGCGGAAACTGTGGCCCTCCCCCTCATAGGCCAGCATGACCACCGATCGCCGGGATCGGCGCATGACGTTGTACAGCTCCACCCCCTGGCTGAAATCCACAACGTCATCATCGGTGCCGAAAACCATCAGCAACGGCGTGGTGGCGCGATGGGCGTGGAAAACCGGCGAATTCTCCAGGTATGGCCCCGGGGTTTCCCAGAACAATGAGGTCAACCGACCCTGACCGGTTTCGAAAATATTGGCATTGGGTCGACCGGTTCGCCGATAATTCGTCACCCGCCCAGTGATATGCTGATTGTTGCGGATTGGTGTTCGTGACCCGTCTCAGGGTGCGAAAGTCGTCGTCAGTGAAATGAAAGTTGGGGGACTCGGTCGCGCTCTCCGCCATCACTACGAACGCATCCGCTGCATCGGCCTTTTGCAGGAACTGCAGACGGCGGGGCTGATTGATCAGCCACCGGGCACCCTCATCCGGCTCATGGCGCAGGTACCCATGAGACTTGTCCTGCTCATTGAAAGCCGAAAAATAGAGCGCAGAGGTCTCGTCCGGCGGGCCCGCATGCCAATCCAGACGGTGCTCACGGAACCGGATCCGGTGCTCACGTCCCTGGGTGAGGCGCTCCACCCGCTCCCCGTCAGGGCTGGCCCGGTAGACGTCAAAACGTGAATAGAGCAGTACCCAGCGCTGATCGAGTTCGTGCAACAGACCGACATCATCGCCCGCTGCATAGACCGCCAGTCCCACTGCCCCCGATGACTCACCATCGCGCTGGACCAACGCCAGTCGATCACCCTCCGGGTGCCACAAGGGCCTGGAATCGAATTGCCCGGCCTGGCCAACCTCCCGGATCTCCAGGGTTTGCAGGTCGACCACGATCAGGCGCTGATTGCCCTTGGGCGGCTGGGTCAATAGTGCCGCCCGGCGCCCATCCGGGGAGAGTGTGGCTTGCCTGCCATGATCGATCCGGATGCGCTCCCCTGAATTCAGATGCAGAAGTTCCAGGGCAGGTCGATCTCCGTCCCGCCGTTGCGCCGGTACGTTGCCCAGCACTGCG
>NZ_JAJNAN010000062.1:0-12670 GCF_022227565.1 Ectothiorhodospira sp. 9100 | reverse complement strand
GACCCTCTCCTCGGGGAGAGGGTCGTGTTTGTAGCTGAAGCTGGGTTCTTTCAAGTTAAGGCTCAGTCCTGCGTCGGTGTGCTGGCCTCGCGGCAATAGAAATACACCAGGTTTTCGGTGTTATCCGAGAGTGGTCGACCCAGGCTGAGATAGCCCGAGCCCTTGAGGGCCACGGTCTCCTGATGAATCAGGCGCTCCTCCCCGGAGGGCTCCTGCAGGTAGGTGCCGTTGAGGCTTTGCTCAACGAGCACAAAGCCCCCGTCTCGATGGACGATGCGGGCATGTTCGCGGGAGACATGATCCTGAGGGATGACCAGGTCACAGCGGCTGCGTCGACCCAGCAGGAAGTCGTCCTTGCCCTCGTAAAGATTGACCACCACGTCCCGGTAGTGCAGCAGCAGGCTGCGCCCCTTGAGGTTGCGCAGCGCCGGGGATGAATGCCGGGCTGTGTCCAGCATCGCCACCGTTGCCTTCGGGCGCGTGGGTGCAATAGACGGTCTGGAACCCTCCAGGGGGCTGTCTCCATTACTGGAGCGCCGATCCAGCTGGCGTCGCCGGTTGCGGGTGACCCACACCCCCTGGCTGTCCCTGAACGGATAGGAGGGGCGTGAGTCATAACGCCGCCGTTCTCCTTGCCTCCTGATGTCCATGTGCCTGCCTTCTGATGTCATCAGACGTTGACCATGGGCAGAGTATAACCAAAGCCGAAGTTCAACGCTGTGATGGTCCTCGAGGCATGTTGCCAAGGTGCAAGCGCGTGATAGCATCGCAGTCCAAAACCCTTTCTACCACGCGGTCACTCTTCATGTTCAGTGTGTCCAGCCTTGCCGGCGCGGGGCGTTTCAGGCCCAAGCCGGATCACCTAGCCCGTCTTGCCCCCTGGGTGACGCTGGGACTGGTGATCCTGTTGGCCGGGTCCCTGGCTCGGTTGACCTGGAATATGGTGGCCCCCCCTTCGGCCCCCGTGGCGGCTGCAGTCTCCGCCAGTCCGGCGCCCCCCCCGGTGATCACCGGGGGGCCTCAGGGCCATGGCCTGGAGGGCGTTGCCCGGCTGCATCTGTTTGGCCAGGCGCAGCGCACGGTGGAGTCGCCCCCTGTTCCCACTGAAGCCCCCGAGACCCGCTTGCGCCTGAGCCTCAAGGGCGTGATTGCCTTCGGCGATCCCCGTCTGGGTACGGCCCTGATCTCCGGAGAAGGCGAGGATGAAAAGCACTACCGGGTTGGCGCCTCCTTGCCTGGCAATGCCACCCTGGAGCAGGTCTTCGGCGACCGTGTGATCCTCTCCCGGCAGGGACGCTTCGAGATGCTGCGGTTGCCTCGGGAACAGGTCGGGGAGGAGGCCGTGCAACGCACTGTCGAGCATTCCTCGGGCCGTGATTCCCGCTCGACGGCTGCGGTGGACGCAGGCCTGGCGGCGGACCTGGCCGTCCGGCGTGACAACTGGCTGGAGAATCCGAACCGTTTCATGGAGGCGATGCGCATTCGCCCGGTGATGGATCAGGGGCGTATCAAGGGGTTTTCCATTGCCCCCCGGCGTGATGCCGCCCTGTTCCGCCAGGCCGGGCTGAGGCCCGGGGACGTGGTCACCGCCATCAATGGGGTGGCCGTGGGCAACATCGACGATCCACAGGCCCTGGCCGGGCAATTGTCCCAGGCCAGGGAGGTGACGCTGGAACTGGAGCGGCAGGGTCGGGTCATGACGGTCACGCTACCCCTGGGTTCCTGATCGACCTCACCCCGCAACCGACTCGCATCAGGTGACCCACCTTGCCCGACATCAGACAAGAGGACGCAACGTGTTGATTGATCCACGGCCCCGGCCAGCGGCGATACGCCGTGCCCGCCTGTCCCTGATGGGCTTGCTCATGCTCTGTCTGGGCGGTGCGCCGCTGTTGGCACTGGCCAATAATGGCGCGGAAGCGACCCTCAATTTCCGCGACGTGGATATCAACGCCGTGATCGACTATGTGTCCGAGGAGACCGGCACCAACTTCATCGTCGACCCCCGGGTGCGTGGGCGTGTCACCCTGGTATCGGGTCGCCCGGTGGACCGCTCGGAGCTCTACGACGTCTTTCTTTCGGTCTTGCGGGTGCATGGCTTTGCCGCCATCGAGTCGGATGGGGTGGTTCGCCTCGTGCCCGACGCCATTGCCAAGCAGGGGGAGGTGCCTACCATCTCTGACCGTGTGGAGGCACGCGGGGGGGATTACGTGACCCGCGTGATCACGGTCCACCATGTGGATGCCGCACAACTGGTGCCGATCCTGCGGCCGCTGGTGCCGCAAAGTGGCCATCTGGCGGCGTCGCCGGAATCCAATACGTTGGTGGTGTCCGATACCGCCAGCAACGTCAGCCGCCTGGTGGAAATCATCGGTCGCATCGACCAGGAAACCCGCGACGACATGGAGGTGATTCCCCTGGAGCATGCCTCCGCCACCGAGGTGGCACGCATCATCACCACCATGGAGTCGGCCGAAGGCCGTCAACGCCCCTCGGCTCAGTTGCGGGTGATCGCCGATGAGCGCACCAACAGCATCCTGCTGGGCGGCGAGCCCGCACGTCGGGTAGCCATCCGTGCGGTGATCTCTCATCTGGATATTCCGGTGGAAGGGGGCAACACCCAGGTGGTGTACCTGCGCTATGCCAATGCGGCGGATGTGGCGGATGTGCTCTCCGGCCTGGCTGAGTCCTTCCACACGGAAAGGGGCACAGAGCAGGCGCCGAGTATTCATGTACATTCTCATGAGAGCACCAATGCCGTGGTGCTTAATGCCCCTCCGGATGTGATCCGGGACATGCGGGCCGTGATCCGGCAACTGGATGTACGGCGCGCCCAGGTGCTGGTGGAGGCGGTGATTGCCGAAGTCTCCAGCGAGCGGGCCCGGCAACTGGGCGTTCAATGGGCCGTGGGCTCGGAGCGCGATGGTATCGGCATTTTGAACTTTCAGGGTGCCAGCCCCAGCCTGGTGGGGGTGGCCAGCGGACTGCAGTCGGGTGATCTTTCCAGTGTGGAGTTTGGCAGTGGGCTCGCCCTTGGGGGGATTGGCTATTCCGGGCGCACCACCATTGCGGCCCTGGTGAGCGCCCTGGCCAGCGATTCGGCCAGCAACATCCTCTCCACCCCCAGCCTGCTGACCATGGATAACGAGGAGGCGGAGATCATCGTGGGGCAGAACGTGCCCTTCCGCTCCGGTCGCGCCATCGAGCAGTCAGGCCAGGCCTTCGACACCATTCAGCGCCAGGATGTGGGTGTGAAACTCATGGTCAAACCACAAATCAATGAAGGCAATGCGGTCAAACTGGAGATCGAGCAGGAGGTCTCCCAGGTGGCCCCCAGTGTCTCCGGTCTGGATGCCGCCGATCTGATCACCAACATGCGCAGCCTGCGCACCAGCGTCATGGTGGATGATGGCGACATGGTGGTGCTCGGCGGTCTCATCGACGATGTGCTGGTGCAGACCGAGAGCAAGGTGCCGGGTCTGGGCAGTATCCCGGGCCTGGGTCGCCTGTTCCGTTACGACTCCTCCCGTAAGGAAAAGCGCAACCTCATGGTGTTCCTGCGTCCGGTGATCGTCCGCGACCGCAGCACTCAGGCGGGCCTCACCGCCAGCAAGTACAATCACATGCGCGCCGAGCAAGTCTATTCCCGGGAACTGGGGGTGCTGATGATGGATGATGAGACGGTGCCACTCCTGCCCGAATGGGATGAACTCCTGCACCTGCCGCCGCCCTTCGAGGCCAGCAACCAGGCCCGGGCCGCCGGCCTGTCAATCCAGCCACCGCCGTCACGCCGATGAACGCCCGACAGGATCTGGAGATCCCCGGCGAACTCCTGCCGGACGTCCCACCGGAGACAGAATCGACGCCGGAGGTGCGAGGTGTCAGCTTCGGTTTTGCCCGTCGCCATGGCGTGGTGGTCATGGAGGAGGAGGGCACGGCGGTGCACGTGGTCTGTCGGGAGGATGTGAGCAGCCAGAGCCTGGCGGAACTGCGCCGGCATCTGGGGCGCCCCCTGAAGCTGGAGCCGGCCCCTGAGGCCCGATTTGATGCCATCCTGAGGGCACGCTACGAGAGCAGTGCCAATGATGCCATGCAACTCATGGAGGGCATGGGTGAAGAGGATGACCTGGACAGCGTGGCCCAGAGTCTGGCCGAGCCGGAAGACCTGCTGGAGACCGAGGACGACGCCCCCATCATCCGTCTCATCAATGCCCTGCTCACCGAGGCCATCAAGGAGAACGCCTCGGATATCCATATCGAACCCTTTGAGTCCCGGTTGACGGTGCGTTTTCGGGTGGACGGCGTGCTGCGCCAGGTGCTGGAACCGCCCCGCGTGCTGGCGCCCCTGATCATCTCCCGTATCAAGGTGATGGCGCGCCTGGACATCGCCGAAAAGCGCCTGCCCCAGGATGGCCGCATCTCACTGAGGGTGGCGGGCCGTGCAGTGGATGTGCGGGTTTCCACGCTCCCCTGTGGTCATGGCGAACGGGTGGTATTGCGCCTGCTGGACAAGCAGGCCGGGCGTTTGAACCTCACCCATCTGGGCATGGACCCCGACAGTCTGGTGTCCATGCAGCGGGTGATTGCCCGCCCTCACGGGATTGTGCTGGTCACCGGTCCCACCGGTTCGGGCAAGACCACCACCCTGTATGCGGCGCTGACCCAGCTCAACGACCGCAAGCGCAACATCCTCACGGTGGAGGATCCCATCGAGTATTACCTGGATGGGGTGGGTCAGACCCAGATCAACAGCAAGGTGGACATGACCTTCGCCCGCGGCCTGCGGGCCATCCTGCGTCAGGACCCGGACGTGGTCATGGTGGGGGAGATCCGCGACGTGGACACGGTGCACATCGCCGTGCAGGCCAGTTTGACCGGTCACCTGGTGTTCTCCACCCTGCACACCAACACCGCCGTGGGCGCCATCACCCGCCTGCGGGACATGGGGGTGGAACCCTTCCTGCTGTCCTCCACCCTGGTGGGCCTGCTGGCCCAGCGCTTGGTGCGCCTGCTCTGCACCCATTGCCGGCAACCGTATCAGGCCAGCGAGACCGACGCCCGCCTGCTGGGGCTGACGGCCGGGGAGCGACCCACGCTGTACCGTGCCACAGGCTGCCCGGAGTGCAATCAGCTGGGTTATCGCGGACGCACCGGCATCTATGAACTGGTGGAGGTGGACGACGCCCTGCGTACCCTGATCCATGATGGTGCCGGCGAACAGGCCCTGGAACGTCATGCCCGTCAGCATGGCCCCAGCATCCGCCAGGATGGGGTGCGACGTATCCTGGCCGGTGACACCACCGTGGAGGAAGTACTGCGTGTCACCAAGGAAGACTGAGCGCCATGCCCGCCTTTGAATACACCGCCCTCAAACCCACAGGCCGGGAGGCCCGGGGTGTGCTGGAGGGGGATAACCCCCGCCAGGTGCGGCAACAACTGCGCGAGCGGGGGTTCACCCCCTTGTCGGTGGAGGCGGTGCAGCAGCGTGAGAAACGACGCCTCAAGCTGCCGGGGATCGCGCGTGGCCTCAGTGCCATGGATCTGTCCCTGATCACCCGGCAACTGGCGACCCTGGTGCGTTCCGGACTGCCCCTGGAGGAGGCCCTGGGCACCGTGGCTCGCCAGAGCGAGAAGGCCCGCATCCGCAGCATGCTCATGGCAGTGCGTACCCGGGTGATGGAGGGGCACACCCTGGCCCGTGGGCTGGGGGATTTCCCCCATGTCTTCCCGGATATCTACCGCACCACGGTCTCCGCCGGCGAGCAGTCCGGCCACCTGGACGTGGTGCTGGACCGCCTGGCCGATTACACGGAAAACCGCCAGCAGATGCGCCAGAAGATCCAGTTGGCCCTGTTTTATCCGGCCATCCTCACCACCATGGCCCTGCTGGTGACCGTGGCCCTGCTCACCTACGTGGTGCCCGAGGTGGTGCAGGTATTCGTGGGTATCGGTCAGGAACTGCCCTGGCTGACCCGCACGCTCATTGCCGTCAGCGATGGGCTGCGGGAGTATGGACTGTACCTGCTGGTTGCGTTGGTGCTCGGGGCCCTGGTGATCGAGCGCCTGCTGCGTCGCCCCCGGCCCCTGTATGCCTGGCACCGATTCCTGCTGCGTCTGCCCCTGATCGGTCGGCTTACCCGGGGCATCAACACGGCGCGCTTTGCCCGCACCCTGTCCATCCTCTCTGCCAGCGGCGTGACCGTGCTGGAGGCGCTGCGCATTGCCGCCCAGGTGATGGCCAACCGCCCCATGCGCGCGGCGGTGGAAACCGTGGCCCAGCGGGTGCGCGAGGGCTCGGGCATCGGCGTGGCCCTGGAGCGCACGGGCTACTTCCCGCCCATGACCGTGCACCTCATCCGCAGCGGCGAGGCCAGTGGTGCCCTGGACGACATGCTGGATAGGGCGGCAGCCAATCAGGAGCGGGAGCTGGAGACCCGCATCGCCATGCTCATGGGCGTGCTCGAACCCCTGCTGATCCTGGTGATGGCCGTGGTGGTGCTCATCATCGTCCTGGCCATTCTGCTGCCCATCTTCGAACTCAACCAGCTGGTCACCTGAGGGCTGGTTCAACCCTTCATCATCCACAAGGAGATTTGCACCCATGACATCCCGCAGACACCCCCAACAGGGCTTCACCCTCATCGAGGTCATGGTGGTGGTGGTCATCCTCGGCATCCTGGCCGCCATCGTTGTCCCCCGCGTCATGGATCGCCCGGATGACGCCCGCATCACCAAGGCCCAGAACGACATCCGGGCGCTTGAGAGTGCGCTGAACCTCTACCGACTGGACAACTTCACCTATCCCAGCACCGATCAGGGGCTGGAAGCACTGGTTGAGCGCCCCTCCGGGCAGCCCGAGCCCCGCAACTGGCGCCAGGGCGGCTATATCGATCGTCTGCCCGCGGACCCCTGGGGCAATGAATACCAGTATCTGCATCCCGGCTCCCGGGGGGACTTCGATCTCTACAGCTTCGGCGCCGACGGGCGTCCAGGTGGCGAGAGCATGAACGCCGAGATCGGCAACTGGGGTGACTGACCCTGCGTGATCAGGCAACCATCGGCCCCCCTACTCACCGAGCAGTGATGCATCCGATTCGCACCTTCGCCGCTGCGGGCAGGAACCGTCATTCCGGCAACCCTGGCGGTGCCATGGCCCGTCGAGGCCGGGGCTTCACCCTGCTGGAACTGGTGGTGGTGCTGTTCATCATCGGCGTGATGTTCACCTTTGCAGTGATCGCGGTGGGAGATGGGGGCCGTGACCGCATGATCGAGCAGGAGGCGCGGCGCATGGTGGCCCTCATGGACCTGGCCCGGGACGAGGGCATCCTCACCGCCCAGGAGACCGCCGTGGGTTTTTCCCGCCACGGCTATACCTTCCTGAGGGAGTTCGAGGTGGGCGAGCGCACCTACGAATGGTTGCCCCTGGAGGCCGACCGCCAGCTGCGGGAGCGGAGCCTGGAGGACCTGGGCCTTGAGCTGGAACTGCGTCTGGAGGGTATCCCCGTGAGCCTGGATCGCACCCTGGACAACCCGGCGCCCCATGTCTATCTGGGCATCACCGGGGAAATCACCCCCTTCGAGGTGCAGGTGCATGGCGACCGTACCCGTCGCCCTTATTTCATCATTGAGGGGCAGCCCAATGGGCGCATCCAGATGAAACGCCCGGAGGACAGGCGATGAGGCTCCCCTCCAGTGGAAGCCTTTTCGGGAACCCATTCGGGAGCCCTTGTGGGAGCGGCCCTTGGCCGCGAATGGTGCCGTCTCCGGGCTCTGGCTATTCGCCTCAACCTGAGCATTCGCGGCCAAGGGCCGCTCCCACAAGGGCAGCTCCAAAAGGGGCCACTCCCACCAGTTCGATCCGGCAATCAGGTTTCACCCTCCTGGAGGTGCTGGTGGCGGTGACCATCCTGGCGGTGGCCATGGGCGCCGTCATCAAGGTGGCCAGCGAAAACGCCCGTAATGCCGCCTATCTGCGGGATCGCACCCACGCCCACTGGGTGGCCAGCAACGTGATGGCGCGCTATCGCGCCGGCATGGAGGAACCTGCCCGGGGCACCCGCCGGGGTGCGGTGATCATGGCCGAGCGGGAATGGTACTGGCAGGTGGAGATCCAGCCCCGGGATCTGGATGTGGCTGGCTACACCCTGGGGGCTGTGCCCCGCATCCAGGTGACCGTGCGCGACGAGGACGACCCGGATGTCCCCTACCTGGCCAGTCTCACCGGGTTCCTCAATCCATGACAAGCCGGGACACGCAGCGAGGGTTCACCCTTCTGGAACTGGTGGTCACCCTGGGTATCTTCGCCCTGGTATCGGTGATGGCCTACGGCGGCTTGCGCACCGTGCTGGATGCCCAGGCCATGACAGCGGCCTCTGCCGAGCGCCTGGCCCAGGTGCAACTGGCCTTCACCCTGCTGGCACGCGATCTCGAACAGATTGCCCAGCGGTCCGCCCGGGACGGTTACGGGGATTTTCTACCGCCGCTGCGCTTTTCCGGCCTGCGCGAGCCGCCCCGGCTGGAACTCATCCGCGCCGGTGCCCGCAGTGGCACGGCTCGCAGCAGCCTGCAACGCGTGGCCTGGGAAATGGAGCAGGGCACCCTGTACCGTCTTTACTGGTCCGCCCTGGATGGCGGCCAGGAGGCGCCCACCGGCCGCATGCCCCTGCTGAGC
This sequence comes from Ectothiorhodospira sp. 9100, assembly GCF_022227565.1. Classification (NCBI taxonomy): domain Bacteria; kingdom Pseudomonadati; phylum Pseudomonadota; class Gammaproteobacteria; order Chromatiales; family Ectothiorhodospiraceae; genus Ectothiorhodospira; species Ectothiorhodospira sp. 9100. The sequence goes on along the minus strand of NZ_JAJNAN010000062.1, from coordinate 3,999 downwards.
CGGGAGGATGCGGCCGCCCTGCAGGACTGGGAGGTGCGCTTCCATTACCGCGAGGGTACCGGGGGCACGGCGGCCCTGGACTACTGGCCCCCCGCCGGCCAGGAAGAGGGCCTGACCCCCTTGCCTCTGGCGGTGGAGGTGATCCTGGATCTGGACGGCATGGGCCGGATCTCCCGCCTGTACGCGGTGCGCTGATGGCGCGCCGATCCTTCCAGTCACCGGCCAGACAGCGGGGGGTGGCGCTGCTCACCGCCCTGCTGGTGGTGACGCTGGCCACCATTGCTGCGGTCTCCATGGCCACCCGACAGCACATGGACATCCGCCGCACCACCAACGTGTTCACCCACGACCAGGCCTACCAGCTGTCACTGGGGGCCGAGGCCTATGCCTTGCGATTGCTGGGGGAAGTGCATCAGAACGCGGATGTGGACCTGCCCTGGGAGGGGTGTCTCTCCCCCCCCATCCCCGTGGTGCTGGAGGATGCCGATCTCACTGTCTGGCTGGAGGACATGCACTGCCGGTTCAATATCAACGACCTGGCCACGGAGGATGAATCCGTGCACGAGCAGTTCGTGCAACTCCTGGATGCCATCTCGGTGGAGGCCCAGGGCGTCACCCTGGACAGCGACGGCCTCACCCGAAGCCTCATCGACTGGCTGAATCCCGAGACCGACGATCCCACCTATCGGGGCCTGGAGCCACCCTACCTGAGTGGTAACCAGCCCATGCTCAGTGCCACGGAACTGCGGCTGTTGCGAGGGGTGACCGACGAGGTCTGGCACAAGGTGGCCCCCTACCTGACGGCGCTGCCCGGCACGGAGGCCGGCATGAACCTGGCCGAGGCACCGGATGTCCTTCGCGAGGTCTTCGGCGAGGCGGACGCTGACACGGATGATGATGAGGAGACAGCGTTTACGTCCCGCTACTATCGCCTGGCCGTGCGCACCGAACTGGTCGACCGGCGCTTCCTGCTCTGCAGCCTGCTGGACGTGGCCGAGCAGCGAGTGATCCTGCGTGAGCAGATCCCCTGCGGCCCTTGAGCGCGGCCCATGCATGAGCGGACACACACCTCAAGGTGCCCCTGTGGGAGCGGTCCTGGCCGTGAACGCCAAGGCCCCACGCCCCTCTTGCACGCCTCGCCAACCTGAATGAACATGGGGCCATGACCCCAGGAGCCCGAACCATTGACCCAGCGTCTTCTCATCCTCAGACCTCACCCGGAAGGCAACACCTGGCAGGGTGCGCTGCAGGCATCCGATGGCAGGTTCACGCTCCTGGGCACTGATACGCTGGATGCCCTGCGGGCCCGGGCACCGGATGTCGCCTGCCGGGTTCTGGTCCCTGGCACCCAGGTCTTGCTGACCCAGGCACATATCCCCACTCGTAACCCCAGGGCGCTGCGCCGGGCGCTGCCCTATGCCCTGGAGGACCAGCTGGCGGATGACGTGGAGACACTGCATTTTGTCCCGGGTGCCCGGCATGCCGATGGCAGTCTGACGGTGGCAGTGGTCGCCCACACCCACATGACGGCCTGGCTGGACGCCGTTCGCAAGGCCGGTATGGAGCCGGATCAGGTGGTGCCGGAGACTGCGCTCCTGCCTACCGAGGCGGGTGCCTGGGTGTTGTGGCTGGAGGGCGATGAGGGCTGGCTGTCCACGGGAGAGGGCATGGGCTTCACCATGGAGCGGGACAATGCCGCCTTCCTGCTGCGGCGGCGCCTGCAGGAGGCTGCGGAGGATGAGCGCCCAAAACAACTCAAGCTATTGCATCATGGGCCTGCACGGCCGGAGGATGATGGGCTGCGGGCATTGGGCGATACGGATGCTCTGACGGTGCAGGTCATCGAGACGCCTTCGAGCCTGCTGGAACACCTGGTCGCACACTGGCCGTCGCGTCCTTCGCTCAATCTTCTCTGTGGCCCCTATAGCCCGAAGGACTCCCTGGATCACCTCTGGCGGCCCTGGCGGATCGCGGCCGGTGTGCTGCTGGCCTGGGTGGTGATCCAGTTTGTCGGTCTGGGATGGAACCTGCAGTCCCTGCGGGCCGAGCAGGCTACTCTTGAAGAACGCATGGTCGAGGTCTACCAGCAGACCTTCCCGGGGGGACGTATCGTGGATCCCAGGCGCCAGATGGAAACGGCCCTCAGGGGGCTCTCATCGGGACCGGATGGCATCCATTCGGATCTACAGGATCTGCTTGCACAGGCCGCGCCGGCCCTGGCGGACGCGGAGGGCCTCAGCATTCAGGGGCTGCGTTATCAGGCGGGCCGGCTGGACCTGGATCTGCACCTGGCTGACTTGCAGGGGCTGGACCGGCTCAAGCAGCAACTGGAACAGGAAGCGGGCTGGTCCGTGGATATCCAGTCGGCCAGTGCCCGGGACGACCGGGTGGAAAGCCGCATCCTCATCAGGAGTTCGGGGTCATGATCCAGGTATGGTGGCGTGAACAGTCGGTGCGCGATCGACGCATCCTGATCGTGGGGGGGCTGTTCCTTTGTGTGGCCTTGCCCTACTGGCTCATCTGGCTGCCACTGGGTGACCGTGTCGTCGCCATGGAGCGTGATGTGGCCCGTCTGCAGGGCGATCTCGCCTGGATGGAGCAGGCCGCCAGTCAGATCCGCAGTGCCCGCGGGCAGACCCAGGTGGCCCCCGCCGACATGGGCGGGCAATCCCTGCTGGGCATCATCGACGCCACCGCTCAATCCGGCCCCCTGGCAGGCACCCTGCGGCGCGTTCAGCCCGAGGGTGGCCATACGGTGCGCGTGTGGATGGAGAACACCCTCTTCGACGACCTGCTCCTGTGGCTGGATGAACTCAGTCGCCAGTACGGCGTCCAGGTCAGCAGCCTGGTGGTGGATCGACAAGCCGCCGGGGGGCGGGTGAACGTGCGGCTGGTGCTGGAAAGCTGACCCCGGTCCTCGCATCCATTCATCACGATGGAGTCTCTGAGCAACGTGCCCTTCAAAAGCCCCGCCCTCAAGCCCTGGCACTACGTCCTGGTAGGACTGATTGCCTACATCGCTTTCCTCCTGGCCACATGGCCCGCCACCCTGGCCCACAATCTGGCCCGGGACCGTGGCTGGCTACCACCGGACCTGGCCCTGGAAGGCCTCTCGGGTTCCGTGTGGTCCGGTGGGGCTCAGCAAGTGCGCTGGGAGGAACTGTCATTGCAGGGGCTGGTCTGGCAGGTGTCTGCCTGGCCGCTGTTGCGCGGCGAGTTGCGCACACACATTCAGTTTGCCCGGCCCGGGAGTGGGGGCAGTGCGCAACTGGGCCTTCGCCCCAACGGGATTCGTCTGGAAAACCTGCGGGCGGACCTGCCGGCCGCCTACCTGGCGGATGCCTTCCTGGATTTTCCGGTGATCGTCCAGGGGCGCATTCTGGCCGACATTCCGGTGGTGCATGTCCACCACGAGTCGGGCTTCACCCAGGCCGAAGGCACCGTGGGTTGGCTGGGGGCCGCCTCGGGTCTACCCCAGGCCATCCCCCTGGGCGACCTGCGTGCGGAACTGAGCACCGACGACGACGGCTGGCTCCGGGCCGTGGCGCGCGACCATGGTGGCCCCCTGTTCCTGGAGGCCTCCGCCCGCCTGAGCCCGGTGGGGCCCTGGCAGATCCAGGGCCGGCTGGGTGCCCGTGACCAGGCCGAACCCGGACTGGGTCAGGCCCTGAGCCTCATGGGGCGGGAGGACAGCGAGGGTCGCATTCCGCTGAACCTGAGCGGAAGGCTGTGAGGCGCGGCCCGCACTGGTAACGGTGGTGCGGCACCCCCGATAATGAATGAAAGAGACGCTGAATCTGGGTTCTTTCACGTTAACCCTCATGTATCACGGTGGTGAGGCACCCCCGATGATGAAAGGTACATTACGAGCCCCTCTCCCCTCAGGGGAGAGGGGTTGGGGTGAGGGGCGAGGGGTGGCACAGTGCCTGCCTCATGGGGGGGGGGGGGGCCCCCCCCCCCCCCCCGGCGGGGGGGGGGGGGGGGTGGGTGGGGGGGGGG
>NZ_JAJNAN010000061.1:0-12855 GCF_022227565.1 Ectothiorhodospira sp. 9100 | reverse complement strand
GGTTGGTAGGCCCTATCAAACAGGGTGAAGCTGTCCCCGTTCGAGCCGGTAATGACGATCCACCGTCGGGGCGGTGGCCTCCTCGTGGGCGATCACCAGTGCCGCACGACGAGCCAGCCAGGGGGCCAGACGTTCCCTCAGACGAGTGATGGTGGCCGGGTCCAGCCCCCGGAAGGGTTCATCCAGGACCACCAATGGCGGATCCCTCAGGATCACTCGAGCCAGCGCCAGACGCCGGGCCTGACCACCTGAGAGTAACGCCCCACCTTCGCCCACCTGGGTGTCCAGGCCCTGCCCCAGGGTCTGGATGAAGTCGTCCAGGCCTGCCAGAAACAGGGCCTGATGCAATTGCTCATCACTGGCTGCAGGGCGGGCCAGACGCAGATTGTTGGCCATGGTGTCGGCAAACAATACGGTCTCCTGGGTGAGGGCACCCAGTCGGTTGTAGAGATCCTGATAGCGCATGTCCTGTACCGGCACACCGGCCACGCGGGCCTCTCCCTCCTGAGGGGTCACCAGGCGCAGGGCCACGCTGATGATACTGGTCTTACCGGCACCAGAGGCCCCGGTAATCAGGACCGTTTCACCCGTATTCACCTCCAGGTCGATCCTCTCCAGTACCGGCGGAGCCTGCTCGCCATAGCGCAGGGATACCTGGCGAAGTTGCAGTCCTTCTGCAGCGGTGGGAACGACGGGGGCTTCCGGTTCCTCGAGGGCAGGGCGGGTATTGGCCACATTCAGCAGGCGGCGAGCCGCGCTACGGATCTGACCCACCCGCTGATAGGCCCCGGGGAGCATGCCCAGGGCCTCGGAAAGACCCAGCGTGGCCAGAATCACCAGGACCACGATGGGCGCGTTGGCCTGTCCCGCAGCCAGCCAGCCGATTCCCAGCCAAAGGGCCAGCCACACGGCCGCTAGACCGGCCAGCATCGCCAGGGCATCTCCCAAAGCCCCCCATCGCGCCAGACCACCCTCGGCCCGGGCGCGCTCAGACTCAGCCGATTCCAGGGCACGCCGATGGCGACCCAGGGATCCGAATACCCGCAGTTCCGCCAGGCCCTGAACCCCTTCCACGGCCAGCTCACGCACCCGGGCAGCAGCCTGGGTGCGACGCTCCCCGGCGGCACGGCCCAGGGCCAGAGCCAGGGCGGGCAATACCAGGCCTGCACAGGCCAGCAGGGCAATCACCCACAGGGCACCAACCGGGGCCAGCAAGCCGAACAAGACCGCCCCCCCCAACAGGGCCAGCACGGCTGTCAGGGTGGGCGTGATCACGCGCAGGAAGAGGCCGTCCAGGGTGTCGATGTCACCGACCAGGCGCTGCAGCAGGTCGGCCGAGCGGAAACGGGCCAGGGAACCCGGGTCAAGCGGCGAGAGCCGACAGAAAATCCAGTTGCGTAGATCAGCCAGATGCCGTAGCACCGCCTCATGATTCACCAGGCGCTCGGCATAGCGACCCAGGGTGCGGGTGATGGCTAGGGCACGGATACCACCTGCGGGGCGATAGACATCAAGCCCCATGATGAGCCCCAGCCCGGCCAGGGACGACGCCGTAATGAACCACCCCGAGAGGGCCAGCAGCCCCGTGGAGGCTGCCACCGTCAGCACGGCCAGCAGGCCGCCGGCGGCAAACCAGGGCAAGCGGGGCAGCGAGAGCTTGAGGAAGGGCCAGAGATCCTTCATGGGTGAGGAGCCCCCGTATCCCGGACCACCTGACCGTCCTGAATGGTGATGACCCGCTGGGCCCATTCCAGCACGCGGGGATGATGACTGGCGATGAGCAGGGTGGCACCGGTGGTGGCCGAGCGTTCCAGGGCTTTGAGTACCTGCTCCTCGGTGTCCGGATCCAGGCCCGCCGTGGGTTCATCCAGCAGCCACAAGGGGGCCTGCTTGAGGGCCGCGCGGGCCAAAGCCACACGCTGAGCCTGACCACCGGACAGGCCATAACCCCGCTCACCCAGCGGCGTATCCAGGCCTTGAGGGAGCTGGCTTGCAAAACCCAGCACACCGGCATCCCGAGCAGCTGCCCTGACCGCATCATCTGAGGCCTGGGGTTCTCCCATGCGAATATTGTCAGCCAGACTGCCCGCGAAGACATGGGGGCGTTGCCCCACCCAGGCAGCTTGTCGAACGGGATCCGGTTCATTCCCATCCACGGTCACCTGACCCTGGTCGGGATGAATGAATCCTGCCAGCAGATGCAGCACCGTGGATTTACCCGCACCACTGGGCCCGCACAGCGCAACCCGCTCGCCAGGCCCAATGGTCAGACTGACACCTCGCAGCGCCTGGCGTTGTCCATCCTCGAAGCTCACACGCACATCATCGAGGCAAACACACACACCGGCACCACTGGATGGATGAGGTAAGCGGGGGGGGGCGGACGGATGCGGTGCGTGGCGGCGCAGCAGCGGTATCAGGACCTGGGCCGCCCCCAGGGCCGCGGCGCGGTCGTGATAATGCTGGGCCAGTTGCCGCAGGGGCTGAAAGAAGTCCGGGGCCATCAGCAGAATGAACAGGCCCGAGAACAGGGTCAGTTCCGTGGCGGGGCTCCAGGTGAGATAGCCAATCAGACCAAAGCCCACGTACATGGCCACCAGGGCAATGGCCACGGCGCTGAAGAACTCCAGTACCGCCGAGGACAAAAAGGCCACGCGCAACACCTTCATGGTGCTCGCCCGATAGCCTTCGGCGGCCTCGGCCACATCCGTGGCGGCGCGCTCCTGCGCATTGAGCAGTCGCAGTGTGGTCAAACCCTGCAGGCGATCTAGGAAATGCCCACCCAGACGGGCCACGGTTTCTTGCTGGCTGCGGCTGACCTGCGCTGCTCCCATGCCCAGCAAGGCCATGAAGAAGGGGATCAGGGGGGCCGCAAACAGCAGGATCAGGGCGGCGAGCCAGTCCTGGGTGAGGGCGGCGATGAAGATGCCGATGGGAACCACCGCCGCCACGGTCATCTGTGGCAGATAGCGCCCGTAATAGCCTGAGAGCCCTTCCACCTGTTCCACGATGGCCGAGGAGAGGGCGCCACTATGGCGATCGGCAAGCCGTACCGGCCCCAGGGTGGCCAGATGCTGGAAGATCCGATCCCGGAGGTGACCCTGGATGCGCAGCGCGGCTTCCTGCCCGGTGGCCTCGCGTACCCAGCCCAGGGCCACACGCAGCAGCATCACACCGGCCAGCCAGGCAAATGGCACCGCCAGTTCCAACGGCCCCAGACCCTGGCTGATGGCGCGATTCAGCAGCCAGGCGATCAGACCGGCCTGCGGAATGATGAGCAGACCCGAGAGCACGCCCGCCCCGGTGGCCAGCCCCAGCAGGGGGCGGACCGGAGCGACGTGCTCATTCAGCCATTGGCGAGCCTCCCGGTTGGATATTTCCGGGGGCGTGTTGTCGGTCGGAGAAGTCAGTGGTAGCCCTCACCAACACGCACCTTGCCCCTGAACACCCAGTAGGTCCAGGCGGTGTAGGCAAGAATGATGGGAATCACGAACAGCATGCCGACCAGCGTGAACAACTGCGAGTCCGGTGAGGAGGCTGCATCCCAGAAGGTGTGTTCAGGGGGGACGGCATAGGGCCACATGCTGATCAGCAGGCCGGCATAGGCCAGTACGAACAGCACCAGCGTGGCCACGAAAGGGACACCCTCGTCCCGCTGGGTCAGGCCACGCCACAGCCATAATCCGGCGAGCACGGAGAGGGTGGGGAAAATCCACAGTACGGTGGCGTTATCCAGCCAACGTTCCAGCAGGTGGGGATGGGCTACGGCCGTCCACACACTGATGATGACATAGACCAAAAGCACCGCTCCCACCATCCAGCGGGCCACGCGGTAAGCCCAGTCCTGCAGATCTCCCTCGGTCTTCATGATCAGCCAGGAGGCTCCCAGCAATGTGTAGCCGGCTACCAGGCCCAGCCCCGTCATCACGGTAAAGGGGGTCAACCAATCCAGAGGCCCGCCCACGTAGGAAAAACCTTCCACCTCAAAGCCCTGGATATAGGCCCCCACCACGGCCCCCTGGGCGAAGGAGGCCACAAGCGAGCCCAGGAAGAACGACCAGTTCCAGGGCCCCCGCTTGCCGGGCGCAGATTTGAAACGGAACTCAAAGGCCACGCCGCGGAATATCAAACCCGCCAGGAGCAGAAACACGCCGATATAGAGTGCCGGTAGGAACACGGCGTAGATCAATGGAAAGGCAGCCAGCAGGCCTGCTCCACCCAGAATCAACCAGGTTTCATTGCCATCCCATACCGGTGCGACGGAGTTCATCATCACATCTCGATGATCCTCGTTACGGGCGAAAGGATAAAGAATGCCCACCCCCAGATCGAATCCATCCATGAGCACATACATGAATACCCCGAAGCCGATCAGGCCTACCCAGATCAATGTCAGATCAATCAGTTCCATGATGGTTACCTCGCACCGTCGGTGATGGATTCATCGGTTGCCGACAGGGGTCTCTTGGCATGGGCCCCAGGGGTTTCATGCCCACCATGGGTGCCATCGGGGCCCTTGCGGATGATGCGTATCAGGAAGGTGATGCCGGCGATGAAAACCACGGCGTACACGGTCACAAAGCCGATCAGGCTGAACAAGGCCATGCCGCCCGTCAAGGAAGGCGTGACACCATCCTCTACTCGCAGCAGACCATAGGCCAGCCAGGGCTGACGTCCCACCTCGGTGACGAACCACCCGGACAGTACGGCCAGGAAGGGGAGGGGGATCATCAGGCTGGTCAGGCGGAGAAAGCGTCGCGATGCTTCCAGGCGACCTCGCCAGGTCAGCCAGGCCCCCCATAGGGCCACCAGAATCATGAGCATGCCGATGCCCACCATGACACGGAAACTCCAGAAGACGATGGGCATATTGGGACGATCCTCCGGCGCCCATTCCTTCAGTCCCTCGATGCGGCCATCCAGCTCATGGGTGAGTATCAGACTTGCCAGCTTGGGAATGCCCACTTCCAGAAAATTGCGTTCCTGGGATGGGCTGGGAATGGCAAACAGCAGCAGCGGTGCCCCATCGGTGGTCTCCCAGACCCCTTCCATCGCGGCCACCTTGGCCGGCTGATGCTCGAAGGTATTGAGGCCGTGTACATCGCCCACGAACAACTGAGCCGGTGCTGCCAGGGCCAGCATGATCAAACACATCTGCAAGGCCTTCTTGGAGGCCTCGGGGGCCTTGCCCTTGAGCAGATACCAGGCTGAAACCCCCGCCACCACGAAACCGCCAGTCAGGAAGGAAGCCAGGGCCATGTGGAAGAAGCGCGGCGGGAAGGAGGGATTGAAGATGGCCTCACTCCAGGAGGTGAGATGGAAAATGCCATCACGCAACTCCACCCCGGCCGGCGTCTGCATCCAGCTGTTGGCGGATAGAATCCAGAAGGACGAGATGAAGGTTCCCAGGGCCACCATGCAGGCGGCGAACAGGTGGGTTCCGCGAGGCACCTTGTCGCGTCCGAACAGAAGAACCCCGAGGAATACCGCTTCCAGGAAGAAGGCCGTCACCACTTCATAGGCCAGTACAGGCCCCAGGAAGTTGGCGCTGGCATAAGAAAAAACGCTCCAGTTGGTGCCAAACTGGAACGACATGACGATGCCGGAAACCACGCCCATCCCGAACACCACGGCAAAGACCTTGGTCCAGAAACGGGAGAGTTGCTCATAAACAGGGTTGCTGGTCTTGTAGAGCAGCCCCTCAAGTAGGGCTATATAGGAAGCCAGCCCAATGGTGAACACCGGAAAGATGGCGTGGAATGAAACGACGAACGCGAACTGGATTCGCGATAAGAGAAGCGGGTCAAGTTCCATGGAGGCAGGACTCCCGTGTCGTGGTGGTCTTTAGACTCATTCTGCGCCCTTCACCTGGAATACCCTATGATTTTGGTCAATCACCCAGCCCTGAATTCGAGAGCGCCCAGGCTGGCCCCTTGTGCCAGTGCTCCGAGATTGTACCCCCCCGCGTCGCGCACTCAACCCCCCTTTGCAGACGCAATGACGGCAGAGTCCTCATGAATGCCGCTATGGCCCCATCACCCCGGAGGATCGTAGACAGCCATGAAAGGCCACCGCCGAGGCGCCATTGGACTGACGATCCCAGCAGTGCACGATGGCATCGAAGCAGGTCTCCACCTCATCAGAGTGGCCGCAACGGAAGGCCGCTTCCTCGGAGAGTGAGTCCACCGTGTCATGGGTCACCGTCATGGGCCCCTCGGTGATCATCCAATGCAGGGCTTGTCGGGCGCCTTCCAGGGAAAAGGTCATGCGCTGGATATCACCGAAGGCGTCCTCCACCTTCAGATCCACCTCGTGCCCCGCCATCAATGCCTGCATCAGCGGGGGAATATCATTCCCCTTGCGGGGTTCCCACAAGGCCCATTCCACCGACTCACCCTGCTGCTCTTCATCCGCCAGGGGTTGCTGATCATCATCGATGTGGGTGGAGACCACCCGGGCACGACCTTTGGATGCGATGCGGGCTTCCACGCAGCAGGTCCTTTCGGCGGCGGGGCGATCGGAACGGATCAGGATGGCGGCCTTGATCGGACCATTGCGAGTCTGGCCGATGGCAAAGGCGTTCCCGTCGTCGCTGCGAGTATGGGCCAGTAGGGTCAATTCGCCCCCATCCGATGTGCTGTAGCTGATCCACCAGTCCTGAAAACGCTCCGCGGCGTTCAGCGGCAGGGCCATTCCCAGCAGGATGCCGACAGTCCAGAAGCGATGACCCATGGCCTGAAACCCCAGCTTGTGATGGGCGAAATGTCAAGATCATGTGATCAGTAATGATTGATCGTTGTCAACCTTGTGCCGTAAGCGCGCCCCTTGCGGGTCAAACGAGGGCCCGGAGGCCCCGAAAAGCGGGTGGATTTCATCGATTCATCACACTCACCTGTTAATTTTCGCTGCAATGCAGCATATACTAGTGGTTAATGAGTTGGCAGGTGCTCGTGGTCACAGCCCTCGCGGCCCAGTCGCCCGACCCGCCTCACTCATCACCTACATTCGCCCAACCCAATCGGAGGTGGCACATGATCGCCCATCCTTTTTCCCTTGAAGGAAAAACCGGCATCGTCACCGGGCTTGCCAATGCCGACAGCATCGCCTTTGGCTGCGCCAAGGCCATGCATGAAGCCGGCGCGGAGATGATCGTCACATACGGTTCTCCCAAGGCCGAGAAACACATCAACCCCCTGGCCGCTGACATGGGCAACCCACAGCTCATGCTCTGCGATGTGCAGGATGAAGCCCAGGTAGAGGCCCTCTTCGCCCAGGCTCGCGAGCGCTGGGGCAAGCTGGACTTTCTGATCCATTCCATGGCCTTTGCCACCCGGGATGATCTGCATGGGCGCGTGGTGGACTGCTCCCGTGAGGGCTTCGGCCTTGCCATGGATGTCTCCTGCCATTCCTTCATGCGCCTTGCCCAACAGGCCGAGCCACTGATGAAGGATGGTGGCACCCTGATCACCATGTCCTACTATGGCGCTGACAAGGTGGTGGAAAACTATAACCTGATGGGGCCCGTGAAGGCTGCCCTGGAGGCCTCGGTGCGTTACATGGCCGATGAACTGGGTCCGGCTGGGATCCGCGTGCATGCCATCTCGCCCGGTCCGATCCGCACCCGGGCGGCATCGGGCATCAAGGGCTTTGAAAACCTGGCGCAAACGGCCGAGCAGCGTGCGCCCCTGCGTCGCCTGGTGTCCATTGAGGACGTGGGTCGTACGGCCGTCTTCCTGACCTCGGAAGCGGGACATTCACTCACCGGCGGTACCACCTATGTGGATGCCGGTGATCACGTGAAGGCCTGAAGATCATGGACAAAAAAGTGGAACAAGACTTTATTGAAAATCGCACCTTTGATGAGATCCAGGTGGGGGATTCGGCGACCATCGAGCGCCGTCTCACCATGGATGACATCAAGCTGTTTGCCATCATGTCCGGCGACGTCAATCCGGCCCATGTGGACGAGGACTTCGCCAAGAGCAGTCGTTTCCAGGAAATCATTGCCCACGGCATGTGGGGCGGCGCCCTGATCTCCACGGTGCTGGGTACGGAGTTGCCTGGACCGGGCACCATCTATCTGGGCCAGACCCTGCGCTTCAAGGCCCCCGTGGGCCTGGGAGACGTGCTGCGCGTGCATGTCAAAGTGCTGGAAAAGGACCCCAGCAAGAACCGCATCCAGTTCGACTGCCGGTGCACCAACCAGGATGATCGAGATGTCATCGTGGGTGTGGCCGATGTGCTGGCCCCGACGGAGAAGATTCGTCGTCCACGCACGGTGATGCCTCGGGTTCGCATGGCTGAACGAGCTCGACTGCATGAATTGCTGCACGCCGCTACCCATCCGGAGCCCGTGAGCATGGCCGTGGTGCATCCTGTGGATACCCAGGCCATCCTGGGTGCCTATGAGTCGGCCCGGGCAGGATTGATTCATCCAGTGCTCATCGGCCCGGAAGACCGCATTCGTGCGGCTGCGGACGAAGCCGAAGTGGATATCTCCGATTTTGAGATAGTGTCCGTGCCTCACAGCCATGCCGCAGCGGAGGAAGCCGTCAGCCTTACCCGAAGTGGCCGCATCGAGTCCATCATGAAGGGGTCGCTGCACACCGATGAGTTGTTGCGGGCGGTCCTGGCCCGCGAATCGGGGCTGCGTACGGAACGACGGGTCAGCCATATCATGGCCTTTGACGTACCCACCTATCCGCGTCCACTGTTTATCACTGATGCGGCCATCAATATCTACCCGACGTTGGCCGACAAGATGGACATCGTCCAGAACGCAATTGATCTGGCGCATGCTGTGGGTAATGAAGATCCTAAGGTGGCCATCCTTTCCGCGCTGGAAACAGTCAATCCCAAGATCCAATCCACCCTGGAAGCGGCCGCGCTGTGCAAGATGGCAGAACGTGGCCAGATCACCGGGGGCACCCTGGATGGTCCGCTGGCATTTGATAATGCCGTGTCGGAGGCGGCGGCCAAGACCAAGCATATCGTCTCGCCCGTAGCCGGCAAGGCAGACATCCTGGTGGCCCCGGATCTGGAGGCTGCCAACATGCTCATGAAGCAGCTCACCTATCTGGCAGATGCCACGGGTGCCGGGATCGTGCTGGGCGCGCGCGTGCCCATCGTGCTCACCAGTCGGGCAGACGATGCCATTACCCGTATGGCATCCTGCGCGCTGGCCCTGCTGGCAGCGGATTACCAGAAGAAAAAGGGTCGGTAATGGCGGATATCCTGGTCATCAATAGCGGTTCCTCGAGCATCAAGTTTGCCCTGTTCGCCCGCGAGGGCGGGCAGGGGATCGAGGGCTTTGCTGCCCGCTTCCGGGGGCAGTTCTCCGGCCTGGGTGACAAGCCGCACTTTGTCATCAAGGATGCCCAGGGACAGACGTTGTTGGATGAGCACCCCAAAGGGCAGGACGGAAGCCACTTCGATCATGGGACGGCCCTGAAATGCCTGCTGGACTGGGTGGATGATCACTCGGATGCGGACGACATCGCCGCCATCGGCCATCGCGTGGTGCACGGGGGGCGCACCTATCGTCAACCGGTGCGCCTGGATGCGGAGACGGTGCGGGATCTGGAAACCTTGATTCCGCTGGCCCCCCTGCATCAGCCTCACTGCCTGGCACCGGTCAACCACCTGTCGCAACTGCGACCGGATGTGCCACAGGTGGCTTGTTTCGACACAAGCTTTCATACCACCCAGCCTCGGGTGGCCCAGGCCTTTGCCCTGCCGCGACATCTCACCGATGCCGGGCTGGTGCGGTATGGTTTCCATGGCCTTTCCTATGATTACATCAGCCGCACGCTGACCCGGCACGTGTCCACCCCGGAAACGGGGCGTGTCATCGTGGCCCACCTGGGTAATGGCGCCAGTCTTTGCGCCATGCACAATGGCATGAGCGTGGCGTCCACCATGGGGTTCACGGCCCTGGACGGGCTGCCCATGGGCACCCGCTGCGGCAACATTGACCCCGGTCTGGTTCTGCACCTGCTCAGCCATGAGAATATGACCCCCGAGGAGGTGAGCCGGATGTTGTACAAGGAATCCGGCCTACTGGGCGTCTCAGGCATCAGCAGTGATATGCGTGTGCTTCTGGACAGCGAAGAACCCGCCGCCCGTGAGGCGGTGGATCTGTTCGTCTATCGTATCGTGCGCGAGATCGGCAGCCTGGCGTCTGCCCTGGGCGGTCTGGACCATCTGGTATTCACCGCCGGCATCGGCGAGCGCGCCGCTCCGGTGCGCTCGGAGGTGATTCGTGGCTGCCATTGGCTGGGGCTTGAAGTGGACGAGGCCAGTAACCTCGCCCATGGACCCTGCATCAGTGCCACGGGTAGCCGCGCCGCCGCCTGGGTGATTCCCACCGACGAGGAACGCATGATTGCCTGGCACACGGCTCAGTGCTGCGAATGACCACCGGCTCCCGGGCCCCCGCATCGGTGCCGCGGCCCGGGAGCCAGGCGAGGAGGTAGCTCTCCACGCCACGAAAACATCCTAGTTATCGTATTTGAAGGATATGTTCAGTCTGGCCCGGTAGGCAGCGATATTCCCCTTCTCATCCAGCTTGAGGTCGAGTTTGCTCACCTCCACAATCCTGAGTTCCCGCAGGCTTGAGCGGGCCTTGGCCACCGCCTGCTGAGCCGCATCCTCCCAAGACTTTTCACTGGTGCCAATCAACTCTATTACCTTATAAACACTCATATTATTATCTCCTCATCTCCTGTATGAATCCTTTTTGGTGGCAATCATTTTCTTCCTTGAAGGCAGATAGCCATGCAAAGGCCGCTCCCCGTCTCTTATAGACGACCGATGGAGAATTGTCAGGTGACCCCCGGCCGACAACGGCATCATTCGGAATCCGTGAGAAGTCCTAATCACAAGCGGCGCAATGACATTGCTTGCGCCAAAAAACCTAAATGGCCGCCTGCTGCCCAAACACATCCCGAGCCGTCCGGATACCCCGCAGGTACTGACATTGCCTTCGCGCCGCCAGATCCACCAGACTCGCCGGCGCCCCGATGGCCGAGCCAAAGGAATGGAATAGATCGAACGCGTGCGCGATAAAAGCATCAGTCCCCATACCCATGCGCGCCAGCAGTTTCGGCGTGCCTTCCGGTATGCGTCTCCGTTTGGTGGGGTAAATGCAGCTCGGAATAGGCCTTGGCCTTCGCCACCTCTGCCAGCGTCAAGTGAAGATCCTAACCAACCAAAAAGCGCATCGCACCCAGGATAAGGACGGCGTAGGCCAGTAGGGCACCCAACGTCCATTTGATGATATCCACCTTGTGGTGCGCAGTTTCGGTCCGCAGCTGCTCGATATCCCGGTGCAGATTCCCCTCAATCTGTCGAGTCTCTCCCCGCAACTGCTCGATCTCCTTCTGAAGGCCCCCCCGCAGTTGCTCGATCTCCTTCTGAATATCCCCCCGCAGCTGCTCGATCTCCTTTTGCAACCGCAGTTCAGTTTCCCTTAACGACGCATTGGTGGCCAGATCGTTCACGGCTGGGAAGCGGCGCTCCACATGCTCGATGGCTTCCACGATCAATCGTGCCCGGGTCTTCTCGTCCGGGGCGCTGCTGATTTGCTCGTAGAGTTCGATCACGGAGGTCATGGTGGGCAGTATGACACCGCTTGGTTGGGGGTGCCAGATGAAGCGATAGGCTGAACGCCAAGCGACGTGGCCCTTGCTGTCCCCACGCCGGCCAGATGGACATGACCGTTCCCCGTAGTTCGGGTTTCGTACACACCGCCTGTCGCCGCCGAGGGCAGCTCCCACGGCGGGCAAGGGTGCTCAAGCCCCTTTATTGCCGCTCACCTCGCGGCCTGAGATAATGGAAGGGTAATCGTCAAGGATACTCACATGACCTCCGTCATCGAACTCTACGAACAGCTATCCAGCGCCCCGGATGATAAGACGCGCGCTCGCCTGATCGCCGAGGCCTTCGAACAAATGGAACAACGCTACCCTGAGGTGACCGACCTGGCCACGGGAGCGGCACTGCGTGAAACAGAGTTGCGGCTGCAGAAGGAAATAGAGCAACTTCGAGGCGAGGTCAAGAAAGACATTGAGCAGCTCAGGGGGGACATGCAGAAAGACATTGAGCAGCTCAGGGGGGACATGCAGAAAGACATTGAGCAGCTCAGGGGGGACGTGCAGAAAGACATTGAAAAGCTCAGGGGGGAGGTGAAAAAGGACGTCGCCGAAGTTCGGGGCGATATCGCCCAAAGCAAGATTGAAACCATCAAATGGACGGTGGCCTGGACCGGAGGCTTACTGCTGGCTCAGGCGACACTCATCCTGGGAGGTCTGCGCTACCTACTGGGATGACATGGTGGCGTGGTGCGCAGTCTCGGCCCGCAGTTGCTCGATCTCTTTCTGAAGATCCCCTCGCAGTTGCTCAATCTCCTTTGCTGCCCCCACGCCGGCCAGATGGACATGACCGTTCCCCGTACGGGCCACTGCGTTCCCCGTCGTTCACGACGCTGCCAAAAGCTCCTGCCCAAACATATCCCGAGCCGTCCGGATACCCCGCAGATACCGACACTGTCGTCGCGCCGCCAGATCCACCAGACTCGCCGGCGCCCCGATGGCCGATCCAAAGGAATGGAACAGATCGAAAGCGTGGGCGATAAAGGCCTCAGTCCCCATACCCAGGCGCTGCAGGAGCTTTGGCGTGCCTTCCGGTATGCGTCCTCGTTTGGTGGGGTGAACGCAGCGGCCCAGGGTCTGGGTCAGTTCCACATAATCCGGCCATGAAAAGGGGATGCCTGCCTCGAATCGGCCCGTGCCATCAAAAGGCATCAGCGGAACTGGTTGCAACGACCGCAGCACACGCTCCTCGCGCATGACCTCG
>NZ_JAJNAN010000060.1:0-13752 GCF_022227565.1 Ectothiorhodospira sp. 9100 | reverse complement strand
CGCAGTCAACTGGTGAGAACCATCGGTCTGGACCGGGCTCGGGTCAAGATCGCTTTGAACAACATGGTGTACAACCTCAGGCGCTGGACCTATCTGCAGGGGATCACCGCATGAGCCCGATGCTGGGCCATGGGCGCCTCTGGGATGGGGCGATAATGGTCCAGAAAGATCCATCAATGGCGCTCTTGAGGTCCGAATTTTCTTGTTACCAAGAGTGATCATGGAGCATGAATTTCTGTTTCCATATCGGAGCGGTAGGGTTTTTCAGAAAATACGATTTATAGAGGTTCCCTTGTCCCACCAGGTCTCGAACGCCGCGATCACCTGCTGGCGCTGCTGGCGGATGTAACGCTCCAGGATGCCTTTGAGGTCGTTGTGCAGGATGGTGCCCACCAGTTCGGCGGCGGTGGGCTCGTCGAGGGCGTCCACGGCGGCGTTCAGGTGCTGCTCGAAGCTGGCCACCTTGGCCTTGTGCTGCTTCCTGACCTGGGCGCGCTCGCTCTTCCAGTCCTTGATCTGGTCCGGTGTCGGGGCGTCGTCGTCCTCGCCGTTGTCGGATTCCGCCTCGTCGCCGTCGTCGCCCTCCGGCTTGGCCTCGGCGGCCTTGATGCGGGCATCCAGTTCCGCCTTGCGGGCAGCCAGCTCTTCCAGTTCCGCCACATAGTCCTCCATCAGGAAGTGGACCAAACGGTGGTCGAGGGGATTGGCCTTGCTCTGGTCATCGTCCAGCAGGCTGACGATGGCGGTGCGCCAGGCGTCCACCACGCCCAGGCAACCACGGGCCTGCAGGGTGCGGAACTCGTTCTTATTGTCGAACCAGAAGCCGGCAATGATGCCCCGCACCGCAAAACGGTCGAGCATGGCGGTGGGTTCCAGGGCCGCCGAGAAGCTGCCCAGCAGCTCGTCCCGCAGTTGGGTGAGGCGGCTGCCGTTGCCGGACAGGCCGGTGATGCTCCCGCCGTGCTCGGCCCACCAAGTGTTGAAGGCAGCCATCACGCGGGATTCCTTGGCGGTGAGGCCTGCATCCGTCTCGATGGCGGGCTTGAGGTCGCGTTTCTCGGTCAGGTGCTCGGTGAAGTCCACGTAGCCGGGGTCACTGGCCCTGGGGGTGAACAGCCCCAGGGGGTCGAGGCCCTGGGCATCAAACAGCGGGCGCTTGGCGTCGATCTCGGCCACCGGCACACCACCCTTCAGGTGGGCGCGTACATCCTGGGGCTCCGGCGGCGGGGTGTTGTCGGCGTAGCGGCGGATGTTGAGGTTGTAGTCGTTGTCCCGCAACTCCGAAAGCGACACCACCCGGGCGAAGCTGGGCACATCCTCGAAGGCATCATAGGTGCTGGCGATCTTCTCGATGTGCTCCGGCAGCAGATGGTTCTGGGCGCGGCCCTCGTGGTATTCCCGGTCGGCGTTGATGAACAGTACGCGACCCTGGCGCTCGTCGGGCTTGGCCCCCTTGGCCCGCAGCACCAGGATGCTGGCGGGGATGCCGGTGCCGTAGAACAGGTTGGGAGCCAGGCCGATCACGGCCTCCACCAGATCGTCCTCCAGCAGGCCGGCGCGGATGCGCTTCTCGTCGCCGCCCCGGAACAGCACGCCGTGGGGCATGACGGTGGCCAGGCGACCGTCGGACTTGAGGCAGGCCACCATGTGCTGCAGGAACATCAGGTCGGCCTTCTTGGCACCCTCCGGCACGCTGCCGTAGTGGAAGCGCTCAGGGAAGTGCTGGCTGGGGGTGTAGCCGATGGAGAACGGCGGATTGGTGAGGATGCGATCGAAGCGCTTGAGCTCGCCGCCCTCCACGTGCTGCGGTTCGGTGAGGGTGTCGTCGTTGCGCAGGTCGGCGCTGCTCACCCCGTGCAGCAGCATGTTCATCTTGGCGATGGCCCAGACCGAGCCGGAGGCTTCCTGGCCGAACAGGTTGAGAAGGCGTGGATTGCCGCCCTGCTCCTCCAGATACTCCTTGGCGAGGATCAGCATGCCGCCGGCGCCCATGCAGGGGTCGTACACGCTGTGGCCCTCCTGCGGGTTCATCAGCCGCACCATCATGCGCACCACCGGGCGCGGGGTGTAGAACTCGCCGCCCTTCTTGCCGGCGGAATCGGCAAAGTCGCGAATCAGGTATTCGTAGGCGGCGCCGAGCAGGTCGGGGAATTCGAAGTCCTCGTTGCGCAGGCGGTACTCGGTGAAGTGGACGATCAGATCCCGCAGCTTCTTGTCCGGCAACGTGGTGGAGCCCACCTTGCGAGTGAAGTCGATGTGCTCCAGCACCCCCGCCAGACTGGGGTTGTGCTCTTCCAGGCCGGCCAGCGCCTTGTTGAGGGCGCTGCCCACGCCCTGATGGGCCTCGTTCAGCAGGTGCGACCAGCGGGACTGGGGCGGCACATAAAAGGTGGCCTTGTACCAGTCGGGCATCTCGATCTGCAGAGACATATCGGCCTCGCCCACCCCCGCCTGCCTGAGTTGATCACGCACCTCCTCCCGGCGCTGTTCGAATACATCCGAGCAGCGCTTCAGGAAGAGCATGCCAAAGATGTACTCCTTGAACTCGGAGGCATCCATGCGCCCGCGCAGGATGTCGGCGGCCCTGAACAGGTGCCGCTCAAGCTGGTTGAGGGTGAGGATCATGGACTGCGGTTCCGTTTACGATGAGCCGACCGTACTGGGCGGTCTTGGCGACCGGCCAGCCTAGCGCATCAAACCGGGCAATAGAAGGCCACGCGCGGCGGGTGCAGGGTAGTGGCCACGAATGTCCCCAGCTAATGGAAAGATTCGCCGCACGTGCCCAGGCGCAGCTAACGCTCACTTCAAGTAGCGGTTGCGCGGTCCAGGATTCGACCAAGGGCACACCCCGGGCACATTTTGGGCACACGGACAAAACAGGGCAATTCGAGGTAGGGAGGCCATGACTCTGTGAGTGCTGGCAGGCGTGGTTAGCACTCCCCGGCCATTTCTGCGCCGAAGGAGAGGCTGTAAGCCTTTGATTTGATGGGAGATGGCGCGCCCGGCAGGATTCGAACCTGCGACCCCTGCCTTCGGAGTGCAGAAAATATGGGCGCACATAGATGGGCACATATCGGCGTTAATCGACTCTAAATCGGCTAATAACCTACAAGCAATTGATTTTAAGGAAACTTAAGGTCTTCTAAAATGTGCCAATCAACGTCGATTTAGACCTGCCACACCAGAAACCTGCCGGCATACGGCACAATCCTGGGCACGCTATGTAGCCCCCAAAAACGAGTTCTGCCCTCTGCGCCCACCCCAGCTTCCGGCCCTTCACTGCACCACCAAAATCCATCAGAACAGTCTGTGAATATTGTGAAATTACCGGCCCTGGGTACGTTTCCATTCGAGGATCTCGACGCACCTTTGGGGCATCCTCATCATGGCCCCATTCATTACACCGGATGACCAGACCGCCTACCTCCATGACCCATCACGACAACAGCTACAAGCTGCTCTTTTCTCACCCACGCATGGTTCGCGACCTGCTGACCGGTTTCGTCAGGGAAGCCTGGGTGGAACAGCTCGATTTCACCAGCCTGGAGAAGGTCAGCGGCTCCTACGTGACCGACGAACTGCGCGATCGTGAGGATGACATCATCTGGCGCGTCCGCTGGGGAAAGGACTGGCTGTATGTCTACCTGCTACTGGAATTTCAAAGCAGCGTGGACCGTTTCATGGCGGTGCGCATCATGAGCTATGTGGGACTGCTCTACCAGGATCTGATCCGCCAGAACAAACTCACGCCCAGCGGCAAGCTGCCGCCTGTCCTGCCGGTGGTGCTCTACAATGGAGAGGAACGCTGGCGTGCGGCACCTGACATCGCCAATCTAGTCGAACAGGTACCGGGAGGACTGGAGCGCTACCGCCCTGCCCTTGGCTACCTCCTGCTGGATGAGGGGGCCATCGTCAACGACCCGGCCTGGTCGGAGCCGGCACGCAACGTGGTCGCCGCCCTCTTCCGGCTGGAGAACAACCGTGACGAGCAGGAGATGCTCAATGTCCTGGGCAAGCTGGTCGACTGGCTCAAGGCACCCGAGCAGACGGGCCTGCGCCGGGCCTTCGTGGTCTGGATACGGCGCGTGTTGCTCCCCCATCGGGCACCCGGCATGGAGTTGCCCGAGCTGAACGATTTACAGGAACTGCATGAGGTACACACCATGTTGACTGAACGCATCAAGAAGTGGCCGGAACGCTGGCGCCAGGAGGGACTTGAGCAAGGGCTGGAACAAGGGCTTGAACAAGGCACTCGTCGTATGCTGGCCCGCCTGATCGCCAAGAAGTACGGCGCGATCCCCACATGGGCGCAGACCCGGCTCGACCAGGCCGGCTCCGAGCAACTGGAAACCTGGGCTGATGCCATCCTGGAGGCAGAGACACTGGAAGCCTTGCTGAGCGAGACGCCCAGGCACTGAGTGCCATCGTACCCTTGTACGGGATCGCGGCGGAACCGAATGCACCCTGGATAATCACCACCGGTGCGCCGGTTAAAGCGGACCGTCGGACCCTATCCACTTCTGGGCAATGACCGCTGCTTCTTTCCAATGGATGTAACTGAGCAAGGGCCATGCTCTCCCCTACCAGAAGACAGGATCATTGAGCGCCGGGATACAGTGCGGCGCCCCCTTGAGAGGCGCCATCTCCCCACCCGCCAGGGATTGTCCCAGCCAGCCTTCGGGCTGCTTCAATGTGAAGGGCGCCGGGGCCAGCGACTCGCTGATGGGCTTGAAACCGACACGCGAATAGTAGTTCGGATCACCATAGGTCAGGACCACGTCAACCCCTGCGTTCCTCAGCGCTTCCAGACCACGGGCCAGGAGTTTCTGGCCGATGCCTTGCCCCTGCCTCTCGCTGGCAACGGCCACCGGAGCAAGGATGAACACGCACCGGTCATCCTGATCGTAGGTCAGTCGTGAAAAGATCGCCCCGCCGACAATGGCCCGATCCATTTTGGCGAGGAAGACATGGAGATCCGGCTCGGTGGTGTCGGTCATCTGATGGCGAACCAGATTGCCGATCAATGCGCCCTCCTCCGCACCCTCGGCGTGGGCGAAGGCCGCATGGAACAGATCAATGATGTTCTGTTCCCGCCCTTTGAACTTTTTGGAAAACTCCATGAGTGGCTCTCCTTCTGAGTGCAAAAGGTTAGTGTCGGCTGTCGGCCCTGAGCGGTCACCCGGTCTTCCGGGACCAACGCCCGCAAGGAACCAGGCTGCGGACATTCAAATTCCGTCAAGACTGTGACGGCGGTGCTCGGGAGCTGGATCCAGTGAGAGCCCGCGCCAAATCCGCTTCACTCTACTTACAAGGCCTCCAGTCGGTAACAAGGCAAGCGTCGCGATACCTTTCGGCGACGGCTGACGTTTGCCTACCGCCCTGCTAAACCCCGGCGGAGAGCACCTCCACCCGATTACGCCCTCCATCCTTGGCTCGGTAAAGGGCCAAATCGGCGCGATGCAGCGCGGCATCCGGTGAGGCGTCCGTCCGGGTCAGCAAGGTCAACCCAATGCTGACCGTCACCGGGATCTGCTGGTGATTGAACTGCACAGGAGCCTCGGCCACAATGGTTCGCAGCCTCTGCGCCAGATGCAGGGCCGCATCAATATCGGTGTCCGGCAGTAGTACCGAAAACTCCTCGCCACCCACACGCCCGGGGACATCCATCTTGCGCAGGCAATCGCGCATCAGCTGAGCAAAGCGCCTGATAACAGCATCACCGGCCGAATGGCCGTAGGTATCATTCACCGTCTTGAAGTAATCCAGATCCAAAAGCATCACCACCGCCTGCTGTCCCCCATCCCGCTTCAGGCGAGCTAGCTCCTCGGTCACGCGCCCCAGGAAATGCCGACGATTGGCCAAACCCGTGAGGTAATCGGTCGTGGCCATCTCCCGCAGCTCCTGCTCCATGCGTTTGCGCTCGCTGATATCGGTGTTGGTACCCACCATACGCAGCGGCTTGCCGCGCGGATCGCGGCGCACCACCAGCCCCCGGGACAATATCCATTTCCATATGCCCCGGTCCGTGCGGACCCGATGCTCACAAGCGAAGTGCGGCAAATGTCCATCCAGATGCGCGCACAAATGCTCGTGCAGATGCTCCAGGTCATCCGGATGAACTCAGGCAATCCACTGCTCATGACGTTGGAGGATGTCCTCATCGCTCATCTCCAGGATGTCCATAACGCGACTCGAATAGTCCACCTCGTTGGTGTCCAGATCCCAATCCCAGACACCATCGCCAGCCCCCTCCAGGGCAAACTGCCAACGTTCGGCGCTTTCGCGCAGGGCCTCGGCATCCCGGGTGCGCTCAATGGCAATGGCCGCCAGATTGGCCTTGTCCTGGATCAGCTGGATATCGGCCTGGCTCGGGCTGTGGATATGTTCATGATAGATGGCAAAGGTGCCCAGTACCCGTCCCCCGGACGACAGGATCGGCGCTGACCAGCAGGCGGCCAGTCCCGCCTCCTGTGCCACAGCCTGCGCCCCGGCCCAGCGTGGATCTGCCTGGATATCCTCACTGATGACCACCTTACCGGTGGCCGCGGCGTGACCGCAGCTACCAACTTCCTCACTCACTGGTGTGCCCTCGATTGCCCGGCAATAGAACGTAGGGAGGTTAGGGGCTGCGCCCATCACCAGCGTCTGCTGACGCTCGTCCAACAGCATGATGCTGCAGCGCATCTCCGGACATTCCAGTTCAACTCCCCTGGCCAATGTCTCCAGGATGATCGGCAACTGCGCACCCTGGGCCAGAAGTGCAAGCACGTGACTTCGGGAGGCTTCGCGCTGCTCCGCCTGTTTGCGTGGCGTGATGTCGGTGAGCACCCCCTCCAGGGACAAGGCCCGGCCCTGCGGGCCGTATTCAACACGGGTGTAGTCATCGATCCAGATGGCTTCACCCGTTCCCGTCACTACCCGGTATTCCTGACGGTAACGCGGCTGCCTGTGATCCAGATGCTCGGCCACCTCTGTCGTGACCCGCTGCCGGTCATCAGGGTGGATGAGATTCATGAACAAACATTCCTCGGAAATCAGTTCCCTGGCCGTCAATCCCCAGCGGACCACATTGCTGGAGATATACTCCAGCGGCCATCCCGGCGCAGCGGAGCATCGACGCAACACGACCGGGCTGGATTCCACCACCTTGTTGGCCCGCTCCAGGGCTTCCGTGGCGGTGATCCTGTCCAGGGCCACGGATAGATCCTCAACCATCTCCGCCAGGGTCGATACCATGTCCGGGGTAAAGAAACCGGCCTGGTCGGCAAACAGGTTCGCCGTGCCGCCCAAGGCCCCCCCGCTGACCAATGGAAAAACGTGCCAGGGCATGACGTCCGGCTTCAAGTGCTGCCCTGGAGCCCGGCAATTGGGCCTCCTGGGGCAGATCATTCACCACCAGCGGATCGGCCTCTCCTTGCCATTCATCAGCGCTGAAAGAGGGATCCACATCGCCCACATCGTCACCAAATCGGGTAAAGACCCGCAGATTGCGCATGTCATCCTGATCCCAGATGCCAATCCAGCAGGCGCTGAACCCTCCGTCCTCGACGCTGATGCGACAGACATCCTGAAGCAGGGGCTTGAGACCGCGACTGCGAACAATGGCCTGATTGATGTGAACCCTCATCGTCTGCAGACGGTGCTGCTGTCGTGCCTCGTGGATTGTCTCCCGCACCTGGGTGCGGTCCTGCAGGGTGACAAGGCAGCATTGCAACGCCCCCACCCCATCACGCACCCCACGTACCTCCACATTGCCATGGATGACATGACCATCCCGATGCAAAAAACGCGTTGCCCCCGTATAGGTCTCGCAGCCTCCCGCCCGTATCTGCGCGAACCGCTCCTGGTCCTGAAACCGCTCTTGCGGGTCAATCACATCATCCCAGGTACGCCCGCTCAGCTTTTCCCGGAAATATCCCAGAATCTCGCACAGCCGGTCGTTGACCCGAAGCCAACGCCGCTTATGGGGCGAGATGATCGCCATACCCAGGACATGCAGATCGTAGAAATGCCGCAGCAGCCCATCGGTACCGGAGCCCCCGGGTCGCCTGCCCAGGCGTTCGGTGATTCTGAAAAGGAACCGGTCTCCCCCGCCCTGCTCATGGGCCACTTGCAGGTCCACAAGAAAGGGGCGTCCATCCGTATCCACACAGGCCACCTCCTGAGCCAGGGCGGCCCCCTGAGCCTGGACCTGCGCCAGGAGGCTTTCAAGAAACCCTGGATCGTCGGGAGCGATGAGATCCGTCAGTGACACCCCCTGGTCACCGCGATCTTCCAGCTGCAACAACCCAGCCGCCACCTCGTTGGAATGCACTATGGTGCCGCAATGGTCTGTCTTGACCACAGCCAAGGGGACGCCAGGGTCCGCGAGGCTGTCCAGACCCTCTGCCTGGGTCAGCATCTGCACCAACGGCTTTCCGTTACCTCTTTGCATGGGCACCTACCCGATCCTCGCAGGGATCATTCCCGGGTTGCTCCCTGGAAAGTAGCATTCCCTTAGCAAGGCGGGGGTGTACCCGTCCGGATTTTGGACAACCCGAGCGTTTGCAGGGTACCAGTGGTTTGGAGAATGTCACTTTGCCCATACCAAGAGCCAAGAATGGGTCTTAATCCCTTCTTCACCAGGAAATGGTACTCTGGAGCCATAATTTTAATCGAGGCGCCTGTATGGACAGGAAGCGCTTACGTGAGCGGGCTCAGGCCATCCTGCGCGACAATGCATGGAAGGATATCGACCTGGATATCCAGCGGGGTGAAGTCGACCTGGAGCACCTGCTGGAAGATTTGCATATCTACCACGCGGAACTCGTGCTGCAAAACGAGTCCTTGGAGGAAGGGGAAAAAGTCACCCAGCGGGCCCTGACTCGCTTCAATCGGCTTTATCAGGGCCTCCCCCACCCGACCTTCGTCATCAACCAGGATGGCTACGTGCGCGATGCCAATGGTGCGACGCACACGTTGCTGGCCATGGATCAGCAACTCTTCCGGCATCTGGCGATACCCGGCCATCACAACGCACTGGAAGAGGCCCTGGACGAGGCCGCCCGCGAAGGGTCAGCTGAACGCCGCGAGATCCCACTGAGCGGTGCCGGCGGGCGGCGGCTGATCGCCGACCTCAAGCTCATCCGCATCCCTGGTACCTACGATGAAGACACTGAGTTCGTCTGCAGTGTGGTGGACCAGACCGCAGCCGTGGAGCAGCGGCAGGCCCTGGAGGACCTGAACCAGCGGTTGCGTGAAGAGCAGGAGCGCTATCGGATCCTGGCGCAGTTCTCACCCGACTGGGATTACTGGCTGGGTGAGGACGACCGCTACCGCTATGTGTCACCCGCCTGCGAACAGATCACCGGTTACCCCGCGCAGGCCTTTCTGGACGATCCGCATCTCATGTCACGCATCATCCACCCGGATGATCGGGCGGTATATGAAGGACATATGCACGCGGGCAGTGAAGACAGGCACGCGCTACTGCATTTTCGCATCATCACGCCGTCCGACGATATCCGCTGGATCGAGCACGACTGCCGCGCCGTCCGGGATGCGTCGGGCCGCTACCGGGGGCACCGCGGCACCAATCGGGACATCACCGCGCGCCACGAGGCGGAGGAGGCGCTGCAGCACAATGAAGCGGCCCTGACTCAACTACTGGATAACGTGCCCGAGATTGCCATCCAGGGGTACCGGCCAGATGGGACGGTAACCTACTGGAATCCCGCCAGTGAGCACCTCTATGGCTATTCCACCGATGAGGCGCTGGGCGCCAACCTGGCTGATCTCGTCATTCCCCCGGAGGATCACGATACCTTTTTCCAGCGCATGCAGGACGTGCGTGAAGGGGAGCACATGCCCACCTCGGAGATGCTCATCCTGCGGCATCGGGAGGGACACGATCTCAAGTTACTCACCTGCCATGTCGTGGTACAGCATGACGAGGATAACCTGAGCCTGTATGCCATGGATGTAGACCTTACGGCGCGACTGCGGGATCAGGAACGGCTATGGGAGGCAATCCATGGCGGCAACGTGGGCTTGTTCGAGTGGAAACCAGATGGAGAGGTCTTCTTCTCGCCTGAATTCAAGGCGCAACTGGGCTATCGGGATCATGAACTGGACAACGACCCGGAGGCTTGGCGGTCTTTGATCCATCCCCATGATCGGGATAAGGCCGTTGGCTTGTTCGAGCAGTACACGCAAAAGCCACAAGGGCGATTTCGCCTTGAGGTGCGCATGCATCATCAGGCGGGCCAGTGGCGGTGGATCCTGCATCAAGCATCACCCGTCCAAGGGCCGAACGGCCATCCGCGCAAGATCCTGGGCTCCACTCTGGACGTCACCGAGCGCAAGCTGGCCGAAGAGCAATGCAAGCGGCTGGCGTACGCCGTGGAGCAAAGTCCGGGAGTTGTGGTGCTCACTGACACTGATGGCGTGATCGAGTACGTGAACCAGCGTTTTTGCGACATCACCGGGTTCTCCCGCGAGGAGGTGCTCGGGCAGCAGCCCGGCATGCTGCGCTACGGCGAAAAAAACGTTGAGCAATACGAAGAACTCTGGGCAACGATCCGCAGCGGCAAAACCTGGGAGGGCGAGTTCAACAATCGCACCCGCGCGGGAGAGCCCTATTGGGAGCAGGCACGAATCTCACCGATCCGCAATGCCCGTGGGGGAGGTGACGCATTACATCAAGCTGGGGGAGGACATCTCGGACAAGCGCGCCCTGACCGAGCGTCTGGAGTATCTGGCCTTCCATGACCCGCTGACCGGCTTGCCCAATCGCAGCGTCATGCTGGACAGGATTGGTCAGGCCATTGCCCAGGCGCGACGGGATCGGCATACCGTGGCGTTGGTGTTCATCGACCTTGATGACTTCAAGGTGGTCAACGATTCACTGGGTCATGCCCAGGGCGATCAACTGCTGATCCACATCGCGCAACGCCTGCGCACCCTGTTGCGCGAGGAAGACACCGTGGCCCGCTTCGGCGGCGATGAGTTCATCTTGCTGCTGTCCCATCTCGCGCATGTGGAGAACGTGATTCCCGTGATCGAAAAACTCCAGGCGGTTCTGAGTCAGCCCATATCACTGTCCGGCCAGCAGGTGTCCGTGAGCGTAAGCATCGGGATTGCCGTCTACCCCGGCGATAGTGATTGTCCTGAAGAACTGGTGCGTCATGCCGACGCGGCCATGTATCGCGCCAAGGCCGAGGGGCGACGCTGCTACCACTTTTACACACCGGAGATGGACGCGGCGCTGCAGGAACGCATGGAACTGGACCAGGCCATGCGCCAGGCACTGGAGCGAGACGAATTCCATCTGGTGTATCAACCCCGGGTGGAACTGGTCACCGGGCGCACTCTCAGCCTGGAAGCCCTGGTGCGCTGGCATCACCCCCAATGGGGCATGATCTCACCGGGTCGCTTCATTCCCCTGGCGGAGGAGACCGGGTTCATCCTCTCACTGGGACCAGCAATCCTGCGACAGGCGTGCGAGCAGATTCGTGACTGGAAGGCCCGGGGCGTCCCGACGGTGCCCGTGGCGGTCAACCTGTCGGCGCGTGAGTTCCGGGAGCCCGGTGTTGTCGAACGCATCCTCACCGTGTTGGCCGAAACCGGCCTGAACGCCAACGATCTTGAAATCGAGATCACCGAAAGCGCAGCCATGAGTTCCATTGAGCAGACCATACGCACGCTCACCGAACTCAATGCTCATGGCGTGCGCATATCCATTGACGACTTTGGCACCGCCTACTCATCCTTGAACTACCTCAAGCGCCTACCCGTGTACGCCATCAAGATCGATCGGTCCTTCGTCTCCGACATGGAGGAAGACCCCGCCAACCACCCCGAAGATGCCGCCATCATCCGGGCCATCATCGGACTGGGCGAGACCCTGGGCATGAGGGTCATCGCCGAGGGCATCGAGAACACCGTGCAACGGGACTTCCTGCTGGATCATGGCTGCGTGAAGGGACAGGGCTACCTGTTCAGCCGTCCCTTGCCGGCCGAGGAGGTGGAGAAACTTTTGCTACAGTCGAAAGCGCTGGATCCCGACGATTCCTGAGCGTAGCTGCACTCACTCCCCCTCCAGACCCTCATCCGATAGCACCGGGGCCTGCCGAGGTATCTGAAACCAGAACGTCGAGCCGCGGGCTTCGCAACTGGACAGGCCGATCTCGCCACCCATATGTGCCACCAACAGCTGGGCCATGGCCAGACCCATCCCCATGCCGGGATAGGCCCGCGTGTCCGTGCAATCCACCTGAGTGAATCTTTCAAATAAACAGGGGTGCTGCTCAAGCGGAATGCCGATACCGGTATCCTCAACCAGGAAGCGTAGCCAGCGATCATCAGCCTTCAACATCACCGTGACGCGTCCTGTAGGGGTAAACTTGATCGCATTATCCACCAGGATCATCAGCGTCTGTTTGACCGCCTCCGGGTCACCCCACAGACGCGGCGGCACGTCAGGATCCACCTCGCCCATTAATGTCAGGCCCTTCTCCTGGGCTTCGCTGATCATGCTCAGCCTCACTTGGTTGAGCAGGTCTGCGGGATCATAGAGGAGACTTTGGAGTTCCCTCTCTCCCCTTTCCAGTTCCGCAAACTCAAGCAGGGTTCTGATGTGATCCAGGAGTTTGTAGCCACATTCAAATATGACGTTGAGATCAGCATATTGCTCATGGCTCAGTGGGGTGTGCATCAACACCTGAACCATACCGATAATGCCGTTAAGAGGCGTGAGGAGCTCGTGAGTGGTGTTCGCTAGAAACTGAGTCTTGGCGCGGTTGGCGCTCTCTGCCTGATGTGCCAGCTCATAGGCTCGTTCCTTTTCTGACCGCAGGCAGGCCTCCGCTGCGCGTTGCTGCTCAATCAATTCCATCTTTTGCAGTGCCAGAGCCACCTGATGTGTGGCTGATTCACAAAACTCCAGCTCCGCGGGCGACCAGCAACGTGGGTAGCGCGTCTGATTGAAGACGAGCAAATAGAATCCATCTTCTCTGAAGGCAAAGGGATACCAGAGCAGGCTCTGGATCTGCATCTTGCCATGCAAAAGCTGGGCAGAGCCATCACCCATGAAAGATGCGTGAATCCCATCACTGTGACTTTCGAGATGACCGCGCGACTCCCAGATATGTCGGATACCCCCCTCAAAACTCTCCAGGGGATAGGTATCCCGTGTTGGCGTGACAGAACCTTCACCATCTGAAAGCCATTCGCACAAACCAACCACCAGCTTGGCATCCATGCGTATGTCATATATCAGCGCCCGGTCGCAACCCAGATTTCTTCCCATAATCATGGCCAGTCGCTGCAACAGGTAATCCCTGTCACTGGTTTCCAGGACCTCCCCAGCAATCTGATTAGACCCTCTTGCCAAGGACAACAGATACTCCAACTCCTCGATACGCGCTTTTGGTTCCACTGCCTTTTGTTCCATGAACTTCCATCCTTAAGTTCAGCAGCTGATGCACACGCCGCCAATCACGCAGTGAACATTTGAGGCATTTGATTTATGCACCGGAGTGGTGCGTATGCGCCAAATAAGGTCATCGCCGAAGCCCACTCCCCTGCGGTAGTTTCGTGGGCTTGGATGGGATACCGAGTATGCACTCGTAGACTGGAACTGTAATCCCCGTCTATTGGGGGAATTGATGCGAATGGGGGAAACTTTTGTAGGGATTTTCCTACACACCCGCCAGGCTCAAAAAGAGCACATATACATATGATTTGGCAGTATAGCCCTTCCATATGACTGAT
>NZ_JAJNAN010000006.1:0-93915 GCF_022227565.1 Ectothiorhodospira sp. 9100 | reverse complement strand
CTCCCGCGCGCCCCCCCCCCCCCCCCCCCCCACCCACCCACCCCCCCCCCCCCCCCCCCCCCCCCCCCCCGGGGGGTGGGGGGGGGGGGGGGGGGGGGGAAGGGCTGGCACAGTGCCTATCCCACCCCCTCATCCCCGCCCCTTCTCCCCAAAGGGGAGAAGGGAGTCTCTGTAGCTGAACCTTGATTCTTTCACGTTTAATCTGCCCCCTCATTCCGCCGCAAGAACGCCTCGAACATGAACAGGCTCCACAGCGGGGCGCTGTAGTCCCGTTGGCCGCTGATGTGGGCGTCTACCAGGTGCTGGAGGGTGTTCATGTCGAAGATGCCGGAATCCCTGAGGCGGTCGCCCAGGATGGTTTCCTGCAGGCGTTGCTTCAAGGGCCCTCGGAACCACTGGGCCAGGGGGACGGCGAAGCCCTGTTTGCGGCGGTAGAGGATGTCGTGGGGCAGGTGCGGCTCCATGGCCTTCTTGAAGATGTACTTGCCCTCCCCGCCCTTGAGCTTCATGTCTGGTGACAGGCCGGAGATCCACTCCACCAGGGGGTGATCCAGGATGGGTACGCGCACCTCCAGGGCGTGGGCCATGCTGGCGCGGTCCACCTTGGTGAGGATGTCGCCGGGGAGGTAGGTCTTCATGTCCAGATACTGCACCAGAGACAGGGGGTGATCCGTGGGGGCGCGTTGGGCGTGATGGCGCAGGACTTCCACCGGGTGATACCCCTGCAGGCTGCGCCGGAAGGATGCGCTGTACAGGCGCTGGCGCTGCTCGTCACGGATGATGGCGTTGTTGTTGAAATACCCCTCCACGGCATCCCGGGCCAGGGCCTGGAAGGTGGCCTTGGCCCGGAACATGCGGGGTGCCCAGTCGGCCTTGGGGTACAGGCGCGCCAGGGCTCCGAACAGGGGCCGGCGCAGGCCCAGCGGCATCATGGAGCGCAGGCGTTCTTCCTGGACGTGGAAACGGTAGCGCCGGTAGCCGGCCAGGTTTTCATCCCCGCCGTCGCCGGACAGGGCCACCGTCACCTGCTCTCGTGCTAGCTCGCACACCCGGTAGGTGGGCAGGGCCGAGCTGTCGGCGTAGGGTTCGTCGTACAACTCGGCCAGACGGTCCAGCAGCCCGAAATCGTCCGGATCCACCTGACGCACCTGATGACTGGTGCCAAAGCGCTGTGCCACCTGGGCGGCGTGGGCGGATTCATCATAGGCCGGGTCACTGAAGGCGATGGAGCAGGTCTTCACCGGGTCGGATGACAGGCCGGCCATCATGGCCACCACGGCACTGGAATCCACGCCACCGGAGAGGAAGGCGCCCAGCGGCACCTCAGCCACCATCCGCACTCGCACGGCCTCGCGCAGACGCTCTTCCAGCCCTTCCATGGCGTCGGCCTCACTCTTGGCGCCGCTGTCATGAAATGGCACGTCCCAGTAGATGCGGGGCTCGGGCACAGGCAGGCCGCGATGGATGGACAGGGTGTGCCCCGGGGGGAGTTTGTGCACGGCGTCATAGATGGTGCGCGGTTCGGGGACGTAGCCATAAGCGAAGTAGTCGTCCACGGCCTGGGGATCCAGGGCCCGGGGCAGGTCCGGGTCGGCCATCAGGGCCTTGAGCTCCGAGGCGAAGGTGAGCATGCCGTCGGGCCTGATGGCATAGTAGACGGGCTTGATGCCCAGGCGGTCGCGGCCGATGAACAGGGTGTGCAGGTTGCGGTCCCACACGGCAAAGGCAAACATGCCCCGGAAGCGCTTTACACAGGCCTCGCCCCATTGTTCCCAGGCGTGCACGATGACCTCGGTGTCGCAATGGGTTCGGAAATCGTGGCCGGCGGCCTTGAGCTCTTCGGTCAGCTCCGGGAAGTTGTAGATCTCGCCGTTGTAGGTGACCACCACGGATCCGTTCTCGTTGAACAGGGGCTGTTGGCCGCTGGAGAGGTCGATGATGGACAGGCGCCGATGGGCCAGGCCCAGCCCGGGTTCCACGTGGATACCGCCTTCGTCCGGCCCACGGTGGAACTGGGTCTGGTTCATGCGTTCCAGCAGTGCCCGGTCGATGGGGCGCTGGTCGCGGGTGTCGAATATCCCTGTGATGCCGCACATGTTCCTACTCTCTATGATCTGAGTCCCTCTCCCCTTTGGGGAGAGGGGTTGGGGTGAGGGGCCGGACGAGCACCGTGCCCACCGTTCTCCTCATCCCCGGCCCTTCTCCCCGCAGGGGAGAAGGGAGTTGGTAGCCCCTCTCCCCTACGGGGAGAAGGGTTGGGGTGAGGGGTGAGGGGACGGCTCTAACGTAGCCCATCATAAACATCCAGATATCCCTGAACCATGGCATCCATGCTGAACGATGCCTCAGCGCGGGCACGTGCATTGGCCCCGTGGGCCGCCGCGGTCTCCGGTGAGGCCAGGTACTCGGCCAGCGCATCCGCCAGGGCACCGGCATCCCCGGCGGGGATCAAACGGCCGGTGCGCCCCTCCTCCACCAGGTCCGGATTGCCGCCCACCTGGGTGGCCGTCACCGGCAGACCGGTGGCCATGGCTTCCAGGATGGTGTTGCAGATGCCCTCGGCCAGCGAGGGCACGACGAACAGGTCCATGGCCCGCATCAGGTCCGGCACATCATCCCGGGCGCCGGGAAGCCAGACGCGATCCAGCAGACCCGCCTCACCCAGGCGCTCACGCAATGCCTCAAGTTTCGGACCATCGCCGATCATCACCAATCGCGCTCCCTCATGCCCAGGACGCTGGCATAACGCAATGAAGGCCTCTACCAGAACCTCAGGCGCCTTTACCGCCTGCATCCGCATCACTGCCCCGATCACGGTGGTCCCCTCCGGCGCCAATCCCTGTGGGAGCACGGCCTGATGGGATACCCCCCGTGGGAGCGGCCCTCGGCCGCGAAGATCAACGCCCCTATCCCCGATCGCATCCCCTGCCCCGGAAGATACAGGGGCCTCGCTCACGCCCGCCGGCCGAAACCGCCCCGTATCCACTCCGTTGCATACATGATTCAACCGCGAGGCCGGCACCCCGATCACGTCCTGCAGATAACCCAACTGGTGCCGCGACAGGGCGATGTACTGACCCACCAGAGGCCGCACCAGCCGGCGCAGTCGCTGAGTCTTGAGACGGGAGCCATCCAGATCCCCCATGTCCCAGCCGTGTTCCCCATGCACCCGGCGCCGCACGCCGGCCAGGGCGCCAGTGACCTGGGTCTCCAGGGTGGCCATGTTGCGGGTATGGACGATGTCGGGTTTGAGTTCACGCAACAGACGCCAGAGTCGACCATGCACAGCCAGATCCTTACCCTCGCGCTTGTTAAGGGCATGAAGGCTGACATCGTCCCGTTGGATGCGCTGGGCAAAATCCGTGTAACCGGTCATGCAGATGATGGCATGCCGGTAACGCTCGGGCGGCATGTGGTTGATCAGGTTCACCAGGCCGTTTTCCATGCCGCCCACATCCAGACGGTGGATGATATGGGCTACCAGGGGTGGCCTGGATGCCTTGGAAGGCCGCTCACTCATGGACGGCATACGCCTCCGTTTCGCCCACGTGGACCCGCGGCGGTGCCTGCTTCAGGAACTCGGCCAGGACGGCCCGTGCCTCGTCGGCGGAGACCTGGAACTCGGCACTCAGCGCCACGAGCATCGAGCCCTCCGGTTGACCACTCAGGCGGGCCCAGGCCTCCAGCATCTTGACCTCGATGGGGCGCACGGTGGTGTGGCCCGCCACCTGATACCAGTGCCACACCACCCGGTTCTGCCCTTCCCTGCCCCGCAGAACGGTCTCGCGCACAGGGCGTTGCCCTCCCTCGGGCAGGCGGGCTGTCGCGCCTCCCTGGGAGACCCGTCGCCATGAATTGCCATCGAAGATGCGGTTGTCATAGCGAATCAGATCGGTGCCGGGCTGGTTGTGGCGATAGTGGTAAAGGTGCAGTTCCACGGTTTGCGGCCCGCCTGGGTAAGCCACCTGGGTCATGGCATCAGGCTCGGCCCAGCGAGGGCTCCAGGCAGGGTCCTCCAGGTGCTCGGGGCCCTGCCATGGGGCAACTTCAGGGGCCAGCGGTTCGATGTCACCCACCAACCTGGCCATGCGCTGGTCGAGCCAGGTCTCGGCCATTGGCGCCAGAGCCAGGGCCACGACCATGGCCGCGAGGGGGGTGGCATGGATGGCCAGGCGGCGGGTGATGGGGGGGCGCGCACTGGAAACCGGGGGAATCTCATCACCGGTCATCTTGGCCATCAGCGGTTCATGATCGTCCCGGAAGAGGGTCCCGATCCAGAACAACAGGAACATCACGAACCCGAAGAACAGCCAGCCGTAGATCAGGTGATCTACCCCCACGGCGTGCTGCATGTCGGTCAAGTGGGCGATCATGATGATGCCGTAGGCGCGCAGGCCATTGGCGACGATGGCACGATGATGGACAGCACCACGAAGATCAGGCGACGCCAAATGCTGCGGTACACCAGGTAGGCATACACCAGCCCCAGGGCCACGGAGGCGATCAGGTAGCGGATACCGCTGCACACCTGGGCCACCACGAAATCTCCGGCGGGGATGCTGATGTAATAGCCTTCGCTGAAGGTGGGGATGCCACTGACCCGTAGCATCCACACCGTGAACCACGCGGTGTATTCCTGCAGAACAGGTACCAGGAAGTTGCCCACGGGCCAGGCGAAGAACAGGTAGGCCAGGGGAAATACGATCACCCGGGAGACCTGCCAGCCCATGATGGCGAGCACCAGCGCGGGCACCATGGCCACCACCACGAAGGTCTGCACCACGGTGACATCGGCAGCGCGGGCCAGGAACCAGCCTGCCCCCAGGGCGAGGATGGCCAGGGCACCCAGGAGACTGGGGTTGGGAGTCGCCTGCGCCAGGCGATGTCTTTGGGTCCAGGCCAGGAACAGGCTGAGGGGGAGGATGACCATGCCGTGGGCATAGGTGTCGGAGGTGGTCCAGATGTGGACGAGTTTTTCCACACTGGGCCAGTAGAGGGCCAGCATGGCGAGGAAAGCGGCGCCGAGCAGGCCGAGGGCCAGGGGCCAGGGGAGGCCACGGATGGCGCCCTGGCTGGGCGCTTGGGTGTCTTGCTGAACTTCGTTGTGTGATGGACCTGTGTTCATGGTGTTCCTGGTCTTTTGGGTAGGGTGCCCACCGTTCCCCCTCATCCCCGACCCTTCTCCCCAGGGGGGAGAAGGGAGCTATTGAGCGCCTCCCCTTGAGCACAGGGGGGGTTAAAGCCCCTCTCCCGCTTGCGGGAGAGGGGTTGGGGTGAGGGGCCTTTTGCTTTCCAGCAGATCCACAAATCGCCCCATGTGTTCCGCCCAACTGTAATGCCTGCACACACACGCTCGATTCCGCGCTCCGGTATCATCCGGGATCTCCCCCGTCAGGGCCGCCACTGCCAGTTCTATCAGGGCCTCGGAGGTGTCGCCCACGATGGGCTCCACATCCGGACACACCCGCAACCCATCCATGGCCTGGGAGGTGGCAATCACCGGGCGGGCCATAGCCATGGCTTCCAGTACCTTGTTCTGCACCCCCCGGGCTATCCGTAGGGGCGCTACGGCGGCCGCTGCATAGGCCAGGTAAGGGCGTACATCCTTCACCGCACCGGTCACGTGTACGCTGTCCACCTGTTCCAGTCGCTTCACCTCCAGAGTGGGACGGGCACCCACAATGGTGAAACGGGCCCTGGGGCAACGCTCGCGAATACTCGGGAAGACTGTCTCGGCGAACCAGCACACCGCATCCACATTGGCCCAGTAGTCCATGGCACCCGTGAAGACCAGATGCCTTTCCCCTGCCCGATAGGGAGAGGGGTACACATGTTGCGGTGAGAAGTAATCCACATCCACGCCATTGTCGATGGCATGGGTGGTTTGAGCCGTCTCCGGGGACAACTGGCGGAACAGTGCAGCCTCTTCGTGGCTGACGAACACACCGGCGCTGGCCTGGGCCGAGACCTGGCGTTCGAAGGCCAGCAGTCTGCGCGACTCGCGCAGGTAGAGTTGTTTCATGGGGAACCGATGCGATGGGGCGTACTGACGCCATTTATCTGAGTCCACATCCACAAAATCCACCACCACACTGCGCTTGGCATGATCCTCGGGCTGCAGGTACTGGGCCATGGCCGAGGAGAACACCAGCACCCGGTCGATACCGGCATCCAACGTCTTGCGCACCCACTCATGCATCTGGGCATCGGCATAATAGGGTACCGTCAGGGCCTGGCCGGTCAGCAGGCCGCGCAAGCTCTTCAGCTTGGCCAGGCGAGGGTTCAGGGCCTGGAGGTGGGCCTCTTCGCAATAGGCGGTGATATCGTCCTGGTAGCGCCAGTCTGCCGGGTCGTCCACGAAACCGCCCAGGTGGATCCGATAGTGGCCCGCCAAGTGCTTGAGCAGGTTGAAGGAACGGATCTTGTCCCCCTTGTTGGGGGGATAGGGGATCCGGTGGGCCAGGAAGAGTAGTTTAGGTTTCTCCATCACCCCAACCCCCTGGAAATAATCGGTCCCAATCGATTGGCTACCGGCAACGGCAACCGCTTCCAGCCAGCGATGAACAGACGGTACTTGGGGTTGAGCGGATTGATGTCCGGAATATCACTGGCTCGCACCAGGTGGTATTCGTAGTACAGCGGCTCGGGCTCGAAGCCCCAGTTCTTCTTGAAGCTGAACGATCCGGTACCCCGCTTGCTGCGGCCATAGTCGAACAGGCGATATCCTTCCTCGCCAGACCGGCGCATCACCTCCCAGTAGAGAAAATCGAAGGCCGCCAGGTCCCGGGCTTCGGGGGTGCCCCCGCCATAGTAAGGCAGCACCTCTTCCCGAAACAGGAAGCTCAGCACGCTGCTCACCGGCTGCCCGTCATGGCTGACCGTGGTCACCTGAGCCGCCTCGCCAAACTCATCCATCAGGGCCTGAAAGAATCGATGGGCGAACACCGGCGTGCCGTGGCGCCGCACGCTGTCGGCGTAGATGGGGAAGAAGCGGTCGATGCCTGCATCCCGCTCGGAGGTCAGTTCCCGCTTGATGCCCTTGCGCACCATGGCCCGCTGCTTGCGGGGGGTGGCCTTCATGTTCACTTCCGGGTCGGGATCGATGGGCTTGCGGAAGGTCACGTACAGGTCATCCTTGCAGGGCCAGTCGGGCAGACGCCGCTCCCGGTGGCGCAGTTCCAGATAGTCCACCTGAAGCTCCTCGGCCAGGTTCTGCGCCGCCCGGATCAGGGCCTGTTCGGCCTCGGCATCCTCGGCGGCCACGCCGCCATACACGCAAAAGGGGACGGAGATCAGGGCATTGCCGAACAGCAGGGTCTTCACATGCCCCAGGGGCAGCACACCCCGGATCCGGCCCTCGCTCTCGGCATAGAGGTAATACCCCGTGTGGCCCAGGGCCTGTTCCAGCACCCGTTTCCAGCCGGCCCGGTGAAAGAAGGTGGCCGTGGGGCAGCCCTCCACGAAGGCCTCCCAGGCAGGGTCCATCGCCGGTTCCAGGCGCTGGATGGTCAGGTTGGTGGAAGAACTGGCAGTCTGGGGCTGTTCACTCATTGCGCTGGGCATGGGCCGGGGGCAGGCTCCAGGAACACGCGATCCATGCGGTCCCAGTGAAAATCCTTGAGCAGTTGTTTCAGGCGCGATTCCGTGCGCGCCAGGTTGAGATAATGGCGTACCCGGGTCTTGAGGCCGATATTCTCCTGGCGGGGCTGTTTCGGGTCGATCTCCCAGGGGTGGAAGTAGAACACCGCCGACTGGCCTTCAGACTGGTTGATGTGCTGGATGGCCCAGCGGGACAGGTGATAAGGAAACAGCCGGAAGTAGCCGCCGCCACCGCAGGGGAATTTCTGGCCGGCCAGCTCCAGGGTGGTCACCGGCACCTCCAGCAGATCCCCATCCCCTGGGTAAAAGGCGAAACGGGGGGCCTCTGGCATGCCGTAGAGGTCGTGGCGGATGGGATAGATGCTGGAGCTGTAGCGGTGCCCGGTCTCCTGCAGGATATCCAGGGCCCAGAGGTTATCCCGGCCGATGGAATAGCTGGCCGCCCGATAGCCTTTCACCGGCTCGCCGGTCACATCCTCCAGCAGCGCCCGTGTGCGACTGACATCCTGACGGAAGGCCTCTCGGGTCTGTTCCGTGGCGCGGATATGGGACCAGCCGTGGCTGGCAATCTCGTGGCCTTGATCCCGGGTGCGTCGCACCAGCGCCGGATAGCGGCGCGCTACCCACCCCAGGTAGAAGAAGGTCGCCTTCACCTCCTGGTCGGCGAACAATTGCAGGATACGATCCACGTTCTGTTCCACCCGGCAGGGCAGATCGTCCCAACTGCCCCGGGAGATGTGCTCCTCGAAGGCGGACACCTGGAAATAGTCTTCCACATCCACGGTCATGGCATTGCGGATGCCCTGGGGGGCGTTGGGGACCTGATTCACTGGGGTTTCTCCTTCAGGAAATGCTTGATGAAGCGTCGCACCTGGGAAATCTCCCTGTAAAAGGTCTTCTCCATCGTCTGGATGCGACTTTCCAGGGCTGAAACCCGCAGATCCAGGTTGCTCCAGGAGTAATGGGCCGGCAGGCCCTCGGCATCGTAGACGCCACCGCGATCCAGCCCCCCTTCCAGCGGCCCGGACCCGGTGTCCTCGGCCAGGGCATTCATCTCATCGCCCAGTTCCTGCGCCACGGTGCGCACCACGGCGTCATCAATCTGGTGACGCTCTTCCAGGAAGGCGTACAGCAGCAGGCGGTCCGCCAGGCTGTTGATGCGCCGGGGGATGCCCTCGGTCTGGCGATGGATCTCGGCGAAGGACTCGGGGGTGAAATCCGGATCCCGCTGCCAGCCGGAGTTTTCCAGGCGATACTCGATGTATTCCCGGGTTTCCTCTTCCGAGAGGGGCGTGAGGTGACAGGCCGCCAGAAAGCGCTGGCGGAACTGTTCCAGTTCGGCCATCTGCAGGGTGCGGCGAAACTGGTTCTGCCCCAGCAGGAAGCTTTGCAGCAGCGGGCGACCGGACACCTGGAAGTTGGAGAGCATGCGCAGTTCTTCCAGGGCATGCGGGGGCAGGTTCTGGGCCTCGTCCACCACCAGCAGCATGCGCTTGCCTTCCCTCGCCTTTTCGGTGAGGAAACGTTCCAGGCGCGACAGGATGGTGGCCTTGCTCTCTTTCTCCACCTCGAGGCCAAAGGCGATGGCCACCATGCGCAGCAGCTCGTCGGCCTGCAGTTGGGTGGTGACGATCTGGGCAGCGATGAGCTTGTCGTCATCCAGCTCATTAAAGAGCATGCGCACCAGGGTGGTTTTGCCCGTGCCCACATCACCAGTGATGGCGATGAAGCCTTCCCCCTGACTCAGGCCATAGCGCAGATAGGCCAGTGCCCGCTTGTGAATGCGGCTGCCAAAGAAGTAGCGCGGGTCGGGGCTGAGCTGGAAGGGCTTACGGTCCAGCTTGAAGTAGGCTTCGTACATGACGCTCCCTAGAACGTGGCGCTGAGTGTGGCGGTCACCCGGTTTTCTTCGTAATCGCCGTCCGGCAGGTCCGAGTCACGCTGCTGGTAGCGGTAGGTCAACGAGGCGGAGGTGCGTGGCCCCAGGGTTCGGCTCAGACCCAAACTGAGGGCATAGAGATCATCCTTGCGGTTGTCCACATCGTAGTCGGTGCCCTGCCATTGGAGGCTGGACTGGGCGCTGGTGCGGGGGGCTAGTTGATAACCGGTGGTTACGCTCAGGGTATCGGCCTCTTCATCGTTCTGATCGGTCTGGTATTCGCGTTCACGGCGTGAGCCACTCACGGTCCAGGAGGCCTTGGAATACTGGCCGGAGGCGCTGATGGTGAGTTGGCGAGAGACAAAGGTACCCGGGGGCTGGTCAAGCCGAGCGGTATCGTCGACTTCGTCGCCCAGCCGCCCTCTTTGCGTATCCACCGTCTCCGAATAGGCAACAGACCACGACGCATGCCGGAATCGATGGCTCAGCGTCAGTCCATAGGTATCGCCGAAGAACCGCTCGCCCTGATAGGCATCGAGGGAAGTGCGTGTGGTCGGTAACCAGGTGAGCCCAGCCCGCCAGAACGTGTCGTCAGGATCATTACGGCCCACGGCCTGCTCAAAATCATTACGTTCCTCACCCCCGGCAGCATACACACTGAACTGGGGTGTCAGATTCAGCCGGAGCAGCCCTTCAAGGGATTCGAAGGTGCTTTTCGTCCCCTCCTCGAACTCCACCTCATCCCAGCTGTAGCTCAGCCCCCAACCGATGGTGGTGAACTGCGGACCACTGTTCAGGCTGGCCTGGACACGGTTGGATTCACTGCCTGAACCCTCCACGCTTGAATCCTCGTAGTCCGTTGTATCCCAGCTATATCGCACCTCACTGCTGGCAAACTGCCCGAACTGCTGGCGCCAATAAGGGCTCACGCGGTAGGTGGCTACCCCTGTTCTGTTTCCATCGGTGATGGTGTCATCCGCGAAGCCATCGCGGCCATCCACCAGTCGGTCCCGATAACTGGCAGAGGCATCCACGAAGAAGGTTTCACTGAGCACTTCGGTGGTGCTGTTGCCCGAGAAGGTGTGATTGACGGTGTTGCGGCCATCATCCCCCCAGTAGGCGAGGCCCTGCAGGTTGTAGCCCATGCTGAGATCCGTGCGCCCCCCCGAACGGCTCAGGGAGAACCCGGTGTTGAGCTGGCTAACGGATTCGGACTCCTTATCGCCAGCGTCCGAGGCCAGGTTAACGTTGTCCGTGTAGGTTTGTGAGACGCTGGCCCGGGGAGTGAAGTCCCAGCGGTTGGCGGCGGCGTGGCTGCTCAGGATGAGCAGGGCCGCGCCCCCCAGCAGCGCGCCACTCCATGGACGACTCATGCGGCGGATCCCTGGGCTGGTTCATCTTTGGCGGGACGCGCGTACCCGTAGCCATAGCCGTAACCATATCCATAGCCGGCATAACGGCTGATCAGGGACGAGCGCATCTTGTTGAGCACCAGCCCGATGGGCTTGGAATGATCCAGCATGGCCAGGGCATCGTTGACGGCCCCCTGCAGGGTCTTTTCCGATTCCACCACGAACACCACCTGACCCAGCAGGCCACCCAACACAGCCGCTTCGCTGGTGAGTAGCAGCGGCGGGGAGTCGAAGATCACCATGCGATCCGGGTAGCGTTCTGCCAGTTCCTTGGTCAGGCGCAGCATGTCCTCACTGGCCAGCAACTCGTTGGCATGGGGATGGTACTTGCCCATGGGCACCACCCGCAGCTTGGGGATGTTGGTCTTGATCATCACATCGCCCACGTCCAGATGGTCGTCCAGCAAGAGATCAATCAGGCCAGGGCCCATGGGGGTGCCCAGGATCTCGTGAACCCGTGATCGGCCCACGTCGGCATCCACCAGCAGCACTGTCTTGTCCATTTCCATGGCGATGCTGATGGCCAGGTTGACGGCGGTGAAGGTCTTGCCTTCGCCGGACTTGGCGCTGGTGACCATCACCAGATTGCCCTGCTCCACCAGGTCGGCGCCGCGGCCGAAGGCATTGGCCAGCAGGGGCCGCTTGATCATACGGAACTCCTCGGCCACCTGGGTGCGTTCCGAGCCGGCCGTGACAAAGCCCTGCTCACGCAGGTGGGCCAGGTTGAGTTCCACATAGCGATCCTGATCCGGATTCAGGTCCGGCGGGGGCGGTGGCACATCCGGCAGGGGATTCAGGGGCGCCTGCATCGCGGGGTTGGTTTCATCTGCTTTGCTCCCCTCGGTAGTGGCCTGGCTCACCTCCGGGGCGCTATCCAGGGAGGATTCAGGCTGCCCGGACGTCTGGGCATCGGACCGTGTCCGCTCAAAGGCGGAGACGTCCGACTGGCTGTGTGCCTGGCTTCCCTCCTGCTCCCGCAGGCGGCGCGCCGCCTTTTCGATCAGGCTCAGATCTCGATCGTTATCGCTCATCCCAGCAGCCGCTCCACGATGGGTAGATGAATTCCGCCTGCTGCCACCACCACGAAATAGGTGAGGATCAGCAGGCCACCGAAGGACGC
This sequence comes from Ectothiorhodospira sp. 9100, assembly GCF_022227565.1. Lineage (NCBI taxonomy): Bacteria > Pseudomonadati > Pseudomonadota > Gammaproteobacteria > Chromatiales > Ectothiorhodospiraceae > Ectothiorhodospira > Ectothiorhodospira sp. 9100. Next base: position 81,905 of record NZ_JAJNAN010000006.1, on the reverse strand, counting down.
GAAGGCGACCAGTTCGACTCGCTCACGCCGCTTCATTCTGACGCTGGCGACCTGGGAGACCACCCCCAGTACCGGGAAGCCGGTGACTGAATTGAGTGTGCGACGATTGTCGAACACCGGTCGCAGCAGGCCAATGAGGAAGGCCAGGCCACCCCCCACCGCCAGGCCACCCACCAGGGAGGCACTGAACATGGCTGGGCGATTCGGTGCCGATGGGGAGGAAGGCACTCGGGCCGGCTCGATCACCCGGAACTGCACCTGCTCACCCCCTTCTTCCACGCTACGACTGATGGCTGCGGATTCTCGGCGCCTCAGGAGTTGTTCGTACTGTTCCCGATTGACGTTGTAGTCACGGTCCAGGCGCTTGAGTTCGGCCTCGATCTCGGGGATCACGTTGACCATGCCCTGAAGACTCTCCACCGTCTCTCGCTGACGCTGCAGTCGCGATTGAAGGCTGGCGATTTCCACCTCCACGTTGGACAGGCTCATGCGCATCTGTTGATACACGGGGTTGGTATCCAGTTGCTCTGCCGTGGGGCCGTTCTGCCGGGCGAGCATGATTTCTTCTTCCCGCTGCTCTTCCAGGTCCTCGATGGTACGGCGGATGCTCTGTATGTCCGGATGACGCTCCGTGTAGGTCAGCAACAATTCATCCAGGCGGCTTTGCAGGTTCTGGATACGACTGTCAATGGCCGCCGTGGCCTGGGAGGTGCGGGTGCCGCCCATGATGCCGAAGGTGGGTTCTTCACCGGCCAGCTGGCGGCGAATCTCCTCACGACGGTTTTGTGCCTCGCGCAGGCGTTGCTGCGTCTCCTGCAACTGATTGCGGGCCTGCTGCAGCCGGGAGTAATAGGTGCCTCCGTCACTGGGCAGCATGCCGGCATTGTCTCGACGGAAATCAGCCAGACGCTGCTCGGCATCCGTCAGCCGTTGTTCATACTCCGCGATCTGCTCATTCAGGAAACGCTGCGCGTGATCCGTGCCAGCACGTGTATCGCCCAGGGCCCCTTCGATAAAGCGATTGAGCAGTGCCTGCACCACGTCGTAGGCATGCTGCGGATTACCATGGGTGTAGGAGATGGTATACACATCGTCACTCCGACTCGCCGAGATATTGATGCCACTGCGCAGTTGGTTGACGATGCGCAGCATGTCGCCCTCATTCCGCGCCTGCAGATGCAGATCCACCTCCCGGGCCACCTCTTCCAGATTGGGACCGGTGAGCATGGTGCGGGTCATGAACTCCACCCGCTGAGAAACATTGGTATCCACGGCCAGGCCCCGCAACAGGGGCCTCAACATGGATTGCGTATCCACGTGGACCTGGGCGGAGGAACGGTATTGGTCGGGCAGCTGGGTGACATGAGCCCACCCGGCCAGGCTGATGATCCAGGCCACGATGAGCACGATCCATCGGTAGCGCCAGGTGGACCTGACGTAACCCAGGATCTGATTCAGGATTTCCTGCATGGCGGCGACCTCCTCGCCTACGCGAACTGCTGCTTACTGCACATCAACTAAAAAGGCGCCATCCCTGGCCACCCGACACGGGCATTAGAACCAGGACTCGGGAATGATCAGGATGTCCCCGGGGAGCACGGGGGCATTGGCCTCGATGTCCCCCTGGTTGAGCAGATCGTTCAGCCGCACATTGAACTGACGGGTCTCGCCGTTGGCATGGCGCACAATGGAGGCCCGGTTGCCCGCCGCGAACTCGGTGAGCCCGCCCACGGCGATCATCACATCCAGTACCGTCATGTTCTCGTTGAAGGGGATGGCCTGGGGATTGGCAGCCTGCCCCACCACCCGGATCTGCTGATCGTAGGGGCCGCTAAAGCCGGTGACGATGACCGTGACCACCGGGTCTCGCACGTACACGGAGAGGACTTCTTCCATGTCCCGGGCCAGCTGGGTCGGAGTCTTGTTGGCGGCGGGCACGTCTTCAATCAGCGGGGTGGTGATCTTGCCGTCGGGGCGCACGGGCACCGACATGGACAACTCGGGCTGACGCCAGACGAAGATATTCACATTGTCGCCAGGGCCGATGATGTAATCGGGGCTGCCTTCCAGCGACACATCTTCCAGTGGGGGATGCTTGGTGGCACAGGCGCTCAGCGCCAGTGCCGCGAGAACGACGAGAAGGAACCGGATGAACCCCTGGACACTACGCTTGCTCACGTGCTTCTCCTTTTCTGGCGCCTACCCTGCCCCACTGACTAGAACACCCGGGTGGGCGAAATATTCGCGTAAAACCCTTCATCCCAACGGGTTAAAGCCTGCAGCACAGGCGAGACCCGAAGCCAAAGGGCGACGGTCACTGTTTGAGAGAGTAATGTGAACCAGTTCACATTTCAATGCCGCACCGGAGAGATGGGTGATGGGTTTGATCCCTCCAGGGGCGATTGAGTGTATCACCCGTATTCGCGGCGACGACAGATACCGCTGTCTGGGCCGCCCGTCAGGGCGACCGGATCTCCACATCATGTGTGATCTCAGCCACCTTGCCCAGCATGATGGAGGCCGAGCAGTATTTTTCTGCCGACAGGCTGACGGCCCGGGCCACGTGCTTTTCCGACAGATCGTGACCGGTGACAATGTAATGCACATGGATGCGGGTGAACACCTTGGGGTCGGTCTCCGCGCGCTCGGCGGACACCTCCAGCTCACAGTCAGTCACTGCCTGGCGGGATTTCCTGAGGATCTGCATCACATCAAAGGCAGTGCAGCCGCCCATGCCCAGTAGCAGCATCTCCATGGGGCGCGGCCCCAGGTTGCGTCCACCGTGCTCCGGTGGGCCATCCATCACCACGGCATGTCCACTGCCCGACTCGCCCACGAAGGTCGCGTTATCCAGCCATTTGATCCGGGTTTTCACAGACTCTTCTCCCCTTCGGCGCACTTCGCCGATGCAAACATTCGACAATCCACCCGGCCTACCATAAACTCGACACTGGGAAAATTATAAGATAAGCACCCGAAGCTCATCCGACGCATCAGCGGATACAGGCCCCGCCCTCCCCCTTGCTCGCGTTGGCGGTTCGTCGTCCGGCCCCCACGAGGTGGACAATGAGTAGTCTACTCAAGCAACAGCAGATGCCCGAAGAGGCACTGGATAAATTGCTTGCCCATTGCCATCGCCGCCAATACCCCGCCCGTGCCACCGTCATCCACGCGGGGGATCGCCCGGATACGCTGTACTATATCATTCAGGGTTCGGTCAGCGTGATGATCGAGGATGAACTGGGGCACGAGATGGTGCTGGCCTATCTCAACCCGGGTCAGTTCTTTGGAGAAATGGGCGTATTCTCCTCCCAGGCGCGCAGCGCCGGTATCGTGACCCGCACCCCCACTGAAACGGCGGAGATCCACTACCCCAAGTTCATCGAACTGGCCATGCAGGATCCCAGCATTCTCTTTCTCCTGGCCACCCAGATGGCCGTGCGTCTGCGCGACACCAGCCGCAAGGTGATCGACCTGGCCTTCCTCGACGTGACCGGCCGCATCGCCCGCACGCTGATGGAACTGGCCCAGCAACCAGACGCCATGACCCATCCCAAGGGCATGCAGATCCGAGTCACCCGCCAGGAACTGGCCAAGATCGTGGGCTGCTCCCGGGAGATGGCCGGACGGGTGCTCAAGGATCTGGAAGAGCGGGGGCTGATCACCGCACACGGGAAGACGGTGGTGGTGTTCAACGCCCGGTAAGACTCTTTCTCCCCGATGGTTGCCCCGGGCCGTTCGCGAACGGCCCCTACAGGGGTATGTGCTCTTCACAAAGAACCATCAAAGGGGCATGCGCTCATTCACAACGGACCACCTAAACCGTAGGGGCGCTTCGAGAAGCGCCCGGCCAGGGCTCCGGGCACCACAACACCCACCCGCCAGGCCATCAACCCGGAAACCTCCGTCCAGGTCATCGACCCCGCAGCCTCTGCACGGGTCATCGCCCCCCCAGCCTCCGCACGGGCCATCGACCCCGCAGCCTCTGCCTAGCCCATCGACCCCGGGACACTCCGCCGGGCCGTTCGCGAACGGCCCCTACTCGAATCTCAGGATCACCTCCAAGAACTCCTCCCCATAAGCCTCCAGCTTCCTCTCTCCCACGCCGGAGATCGCCGCCATGGCCCGCAGGCTCTCCGGGCGCATCTCCGCCATCTCCATCAGCGTGGCATCGTGGAACACCACATACGGCGGCACCCCCTGTTCGTCCGCCAGCCGACGCCGGCAGGTCCTCAGGGCCTCGAACAACCGCTGATCCTCGGGGCTGTCCAGACCCGCCGCCGCCGTGCGCCGGGGCTCCCGGGGGGTGCGAGTCGGGCGTGTTTCCTTGCGCAGCATCAACTGCGTCTCCCCCCGCAGCACCGGGCGGCAGGCCTCGTTGAGATGCAGGCCGCCATGACCCTCCAGGTCTACCGTGAGCAGACCCCGGGCGATCATCTGCCGGAAGATCCCCTTCCACTCATTCACGCCCATGTCGCTACCGATGCCGAAGACACTCAGACGGTCATGACCGAACTGCTTGATGCGAGCGTCGTCCTTGCCACGCAGCACATCCACCAGGTAGTTCACGCCGAACCGCTGCCCGGTGCGATGCACGCAGGACAGGGCCTTCTGGGCGGGCACGGTGGCGTCCCATGTCTCCGGGGGTTCCAGGCAGGTGTCGCAGTTGCCGCAGAGCTGGGACTCGGTCTCGCCAAAATAGGACAGCAAGGCCTGGCGCCGGCAGGTGGTCATCTCGCACAGGCCCAGCATGGCGTCCAGCTTGTGGCGCTCCACCCGTTTGTGGCTCTCGTCCGCCTCGGAGCTGTCCACCATCTGTCGCAGGGTGATCACATCCTGCAGACCATAGCTCATCCAGGCATCCGCCGACAGGCCATCCCGACCGGCCCGACCGGTCTCCTGGTAATAGGCCTCGATGCTCTTGGGCAGGTTCAGGTGGGCCACGAAGCGCACATTGGGCTTGTCGATGCCCATGCCGAAGGCGATGGTGGCAACAACAATCACCCCCTCCTCGTTGAGAAAGCGACGCTGATGGGCCTCGCGCACCTGGGCGCTGAGGCCTGCGTGATAAGGCAGGGCGGTCAGCCCCTGGTCGCAGAGCCATTGGGCGATCTCGTCCACCCGCTTGCGGGACAGGCAATAGACGATGCCCGCCTCATCCGGGTGAGTCTGCTGGATGAAGCGCAGCAGATCCCGGCGGGCATTGCCGCTGCCCTGGGTGATGCGGTAGCGGATGTTGGGCCGGTCGAAGCCGCTGATGAACACCCGGGCCTGCTCCAGCCCCAGGCGCTGACGGATCTCCTGACGGGTGCGCTCGTCGGCGGTGGCGGTGAGGGCAATGCGAGGGATATCGGGCCAGCGCTCGGCCAGCAGGGAGAGCTTGATGTATTCAGGGCGGAAATCATGCCCCCACTGGGACACGCAATGGGCCTCATCAATGGCGAACAGATTGATACGCGCCCGCTCCAGCAGGGTCAGGGTGCGTTCATTCAGCAGGCGTTCGGGGGCCACGTAGAGCAGGTCCAGCTCGCCGCGCAGCAGATCCCGCTCCACTGCCTGTACCTCTTCCCAATCCAGGGTGGAGTTGAGATAGGCGGCGCGCACCCCCGCCTGGCGCAGGGCGGCCACTTGGTCCTGCATGAGGGCGATGAGCGGAGAGACCACGATCCCCGTGCCCGACAAGGCCATGGCGGGGATCTGATAGCACAGGGACTTGCCGCCCCCCGTGGGCATGAGCACCAGGGCATCGCCGCCCTGCACGAGGGTGTCGATCACCTGGTCCTGGGGCGGACGGAACTGTTCGTAACCGAAGGTGGATCGGAGGATGTCCAGGGGTTGATCGTCCATGATCGTCACATTGTGAGTCTGCATGCCGCCTATCTTTTCACCCCAGGCTCCGGGAGGCAATCTCGTAGACATCCCGCGACAGCCCCGGGTGCGCCACGATGCGCTCCAGACAGGTCCGCATCAGCCCCTGGCGCTGCGCATCGAACCGTTTCCAGCGGCTCAGGCTGGTGACCAGCCGCGCGGCGATCTGGGGGTTCAGGGCATCCAGCTCCAGCACTTGGTCGGTGATCAATTCGTAGCCGCTGCCATCGGCGGCATGGAAATGCACCGGGTTGGCCATGGCAAAGGCCCCGAGCACGGCGCGCACCCGGTTGGGATTGCGGATGGAGAAGCGCGGGTGCTGCATCAGGCGGCGTACCCGCTCCAGGGCCCCGGCGTCGCTGGCGGTGGCCTGCAGGCCGAACCACTTGTTCAGCACCAGCGGCTCGTCCCGCCAGCGGGCCTCGAAATGGGCCAGACTGCGTGCCTGGATCGCTCCGGGGCAATCCATCAGGGCCCGGAGGGCACCCATGGCATCGGTCATGTTGTCGGCGGCCTGGTACTGGGCCTCGGCCAGGGATGGGGCAGACGCCTCGCCCGTGGCACACAGGTAGGCGAGGCAGAGGTTGCGCAGGCGTCGACGGCCCATGGCTGCGGCATCCATGTCATCGCCTTCCCTGCCCGCCCCCCGCGGGCTATCCCGCAGGGCGTGGTACACCGCCCGGAAGCGATCCGCCAGGGCCTCGCCCAGGGCGCGACGGGTAAACTGACGGGCCTGGTGAATGGCATCCACGTCCACCACGTCCATCTGCTCGGCCAGGTAGGTCTCACCGGGCAGGGTGAGGGCCTCGGCCACCAAGGCGGTGTCCAGGGTGTCATCGTCCAGCACCCGGGCGAAGGCCTCCTGGAACAACGGGTCCAGCATGGGCTCACGGCCCGCCTGGATGTCATGGATCTGCCCCTGCAACATCTGTACAGCAAACTGCTGACCCGCTTCCCAACGGTTGAAGTCATCGGTGTCGTGACCCATGAGGAAGGCCAGTTCCTCATGGGTGTAGGGGAAGCGCAGTTTCACCGGTGCCGAAAAGCCGCGCAGCAACGAGGGCACCGGGGCTTCGGGCATATCGTGAAACACCAGCACATGATCGGGGGCGGTGAGTTCGATCACCCGCTCGCCGGGGGTGGCCTGGCTCTCCCCTTCCAGGCGCAGGGGGATCTCCCGGCCCTGGCTGTCCAGCAGGGCCAGGGTCAGCGGGATATGGAAGGGCAGTTTTTCCGACTGCCCCTGGGTGGGCGGGCAGGACTGGCGCACGGTGAGGCGATAGCTTTGGGTGGCCGCGTCGTATTCCCCGGCCACGTCCAGCACGGGGGTGCCGGCCTGGTCATACCAGCGGCGGAAGCGGCGCAGGTCCCGGGCGTTGGCATCTTCCATGGCCCTGACGAAGTCGTCAGTGGTGACGGCCTGGCCGTCATGGCGTTCAAAATACAGGTCCAGCCCGCGGCGAAAGCCCTCGCGGCCCACCAGGGTCTGGATCATGCGCACCACTTCGGCGCCCTTTTCGTACACCGTCATGGTGTAGAAGTTGTTGATCTCGATGTAGGACTGGGGCCGCACCGGGTGGGCCATGGGGCCGGCATCCTCGGGGAACTGCAGCGAGCGCAGGCGCTGCACGTCGCCGATGCGCTTGACGGCCCGCAGGCTCTGGTCGGCGGTGAATTCCTGATCGCGGAAGACCGTGAGCCCTTCCTTGAGGGAGAGCTGGAACCAGTCCCGGCAGGTGACCCGGTTGCCCGACCAGTTATGGAAATACTCATGGGCAATCACGCTCTCGATGGCCACGAAGTCATCGTCGGTGGCCGTGTCCGGGCGGGCCAGCACGTATTTGGAGTTGAAGACGTTCAGGCCCTTGTTCTCCATGGCCCCCATGTTGAAGTCGTCCACGGCCACGATCATGTAGATGTCCAGATCGTATTCCCGACCATAGGTGTCCTCATCCCAGCGCATGGATTTTTGCAGCGAGCGCATGGCGTGGTCACATTTGTCCAGGTTGTGACGCTGCACGTAGATGCGCAGGTCCACCTCCCGGCCGGAAGAGGTGGTGAAGCTGTCCTGCTGGCAGACCAGATCCCCGGCCACCAGGGCAAAGAGGTAGCTGGGCTTGGGGAAGGGGTCGTGCCACACGACGTAATGGCGCCCTTCGGGCAGGTCGCCGGAATCGGTGAGATTGCCGTTGGACAGCAGCACCGGATAACGCGCCTTGTCCGCCTCGATGCGCACGGTGAAGAGGGTCATGGCATCCGGGCGGTCCAGGAACCAGGTGATGCGCCGGAACCCTTCCGCCTCGCACTGGGTGCAGAAGTTGCCGCCGGAAACATACAGCCCGGACAGGGCGGTGTTGGCTTCAGGGCTGATGGCGGTCTCCATCTCCAGGGTGCACTGGGCCGGGAGCTCATGCAGGGTGAGGCTGTTCTCGTCCTGATGCAGGTTGCCCGAGGCCATGGGCTGCCCATCCACGGTGAGGCTGATCAGTTTCAGTTCTTCCCCCTGAAGCACCAGCGGTGCCTCCTGACTCACCGTGCGCCGCAGTTGCAACCGGGAGCGCACGCGGGTGTCGGCTGGGTCGAGCAGGAAGCACAGATCCACCTGCTCGATACGCCATTGGGGTGGCGCGTAGTCCGTGAGGTGGATGGCGGCGGGGGTGGATTCTTTCATGGGGCGATGTCCCTTCTGACCGGGCGTTCGGGCTGGGGTGACGGGCTATTCCTCACTATAACGTTTGGGTTAGAGGTGGCCAAGGGTTTGCCCAGCACCCAAGAGCCATTCACAAAGGATGACCAACCCCGTAGGGGCGCTTCGAGAAGCGCCCGGCCGGAGCTTCGGATGCCACGATAGCCACCCGCCGGGCCACCGGCCCCGGAGCCTCCGCACGGGCCACCGACCCCAAAACCTCCGTCCAGGCCATCGACCCTGGACACTCCGCACGGGCCGTTCGCGAACGGCCCCTACAGGGGGATGTACTCATTCACGAAGGACCATCAACGGGGGATGTACTCATTCACGAAGAATCATCAACGGGGGATGCGTTCATTCACGAAGGATCATCAACGGGGGATGCGTTCATTCACAAAGGACCACCAAAACCGTAGGGGCGCTTCGAGAAGCGCCCGGCCGGAGCTTCGGATGCCACGATAGCCACCCGCCGGGCCACCGGCCCCGAAGCCTCCGCACAAGCCACCGACCCTGGACACTCCGCACGGGCCGTTCGCGAACGGCCCCTACAGGGGGGGGTGGGGGCGCGTGCCGGGCAATGAACTTGACGGATGCTCTCGCACGGCTTGCCTGTCGTGGCTGGGTATCGGATGATGCAGGCCACAATCCATAGCGCCATGGTAGGAATTATGAGCATCCAATCAGAGATCGAACGCAAGCTGTCCCAGGGGCTGAACCCGGCCTACCTTGAGGTGGAGAACGAGAGCGATGGTCACAATGTGCCTGCCGGCTCGGAGTCCCATTTCAAGGTGACGGTGGCGGCTGATGCGTTCGAGGGTCAGCGCCTGCTGGCCAGGCATCGTCAGGTGAATGCGTTGTTGATGGATGAACTGCAGGGCACGGTACATGCGCTGGCGCTGCATACCTTTACGCCCGCGGAGTGGTCGGCGCGTGGCGGGCGGGTGAAGGAGTCGCCGCCGTGTGTGGGGTGAAGGCGGCGGGAGAGACAGGGAGCCCACCGCCCCCTCATCCCCAACCCTTCTCCCCGTGGGGGAGAAGGGAGTCAAAGCCCCTCTCCCGCTTGCGGGAGAGGGGTTGGGGTGAGGGCCTGCAGCAACAATGACTCCACCGCCTCCCAATCCAGCACCTCATCGGCAATCAACTCCAACCGGCTGTCCCGCCGCCAGGCGATGGGGGCAGTGGAGAATCGGCCCTCGGCCCAGTCGATGCGATACCACTCCCGACCGGTACGCAGCACACCCTTGGCACGCACCAACTCACTGAAGGGTGGCTCACTGAACAATCCCTCCAGCACCTTCAGATCGAAACGATCCTCAGGCGGAAATCGCCAGCCGCGGGCGGTATCAGCCGCCGGCGCCTGAGTGCCTTGGCTAGGGGCACTCAAAGACAAAGCAGAGACAGTAGGTGCACCGGAGGCACTGAAGTCACCGGAAGCACCGGAAGCACCGGATGCACTGAATGCACCGGATGCACCGGATGCACTGGATGCACTGTATCCGGTGGATGTACCAGACTGAGGGGTGACTACTGGCATCACCCGCGTGAAGACACCCTGCCCCCCGGCGCCGCTCGTGCCGCTCACCCCCGAAGCCTCCAGATCCAGCAGCGCCGGATCAATCTGCCCGTGGGTGGTGCGCACCACGGCCTGCTTGGGCGGGTATAGGCCGGCCACGAAGGCCTCCAGCGCCGCCAGCCGATCAGGCGGCGCCACATCGGTCTTGTTGATCACCACCACATCGGCCAGGGTGAGTTGATCCTTGTAGATCAGTGATTGATCCAGACGCTCCTGGGTGAAACCGGCCGGATCGACGATGCAGGTGATGTTGCCCAACCGGGCGGCGGAGGCCAGCCAGGGGTCGCGCAGGGTGTCGACGATGCCCGTGGGATGCCCCAGGCCGGTGGGCTCCAACAGCAGCCGATCCGGGCGGATCTCACGCAGTATCCTGGTGAGAGCCACTCGCAGATTCATGGCCCCGGTGCAGCAGATGCAGCCGCCCGACACCTCCCGCACCCGGATTTCATCTCCAGCGGCATTGGCAAGGATTTCGCCGTCGATGCCCACCTCGCCGAACTCGTTGACCACCACCGCCCAGCGCTCATGAGCCGGACGGTGGGCCAGCAGGTGCAGGATGGCAGTGGTCTTGCCGGCCCCCAGAAAGCCGGTGATCAGGTTGATGACTGCACTCACCTCAGTTCAAACCGATAGGTGTCCAGCACCTCGCCGTCCTGCGTAACCACCTCCACGCGCCAGGGGCCGGTCCAGGCCGGGTCCAGGGTTTTCATGGACCAGACGCGCCAGCGGGGGCCACCCACATCGAAACGGACCTCCCCCATGTCCTGGTCGTCCCGATAACGCCAGCGGTGGATGATCTCGCCCCCTTCGTGATCCATGATCTCGCTGAAGAAGTAAACATGGTCCGTGTCGGCATCCACCCGGGTCAGAGTGTCCACGGGTTCACGATCCTCAACGGCCGAGGTGAACTGGGCGCGGGATATATCCCCTCGCGGACCCGGCTCTGGAGCCGACTCAGGCACTTCGTCGGCAGTTTCCGGCTGGGCCGGCTCGGTCGGTTCCTCGGCGGGAGACGCGGTTTCAGGGGGCTCATCCAGGGCCGGGGCATCCCCGCCAGGAGCATCCTCCCGCGCGGCCGGCATCGCCTCGGAGGGTTCTTCGAAATTGGAATGAGGCGCCCCATCCATGGCCGGGGCTGTCTCGGCGTTCCGGTCCGGCGCCGAGGGCATGGTCTCCCCTGAGGCCCCGTGGGCATCGGCGGTTTGTTCGTGCTCGGTGTGATTATGAGCCAGGGCCGTGCCCGAGGCGCAGGCCAGGGCCAGAATGCCGGGCATGAGCACCGAACCGACAACGCTGGAGGAACGTGGATTGTTTCTCATGACGGAATGGACTCCCTGCTGGTGTGGTTTTCAGTGGAGCATAGGGGGAATCGATCCCCCTTGCCACTGACCCGGCTCAACGGATGGGAACCCGCCCCGTCCCGACGGGACGGGCTCACTGCACGATGAAGCCGGTGAAATAGAGGCTGCTGATGCACGGGGCCCCGGTTGTCTCCTCCATGGCCTGGCGCAGCTGATCAAGCACCTCGCCACGCATCCGCTCGCGCTCCTGCGCGCCCCGTACTTTCTCTGGATCCCGGCCGCCAAAGTAGGTGATCATGCGGTCACGCAGTACCGGCATGTGCCGCTGCACCTGTTCCGCTTCGGCGGCGGTCTCCACGTAGAACTGGGCCTTGATCTGCAGAAACTGCGCTCGGCGCGGGTTGTCCAGGTTGACCACCAGGGGGGGCTCCAGGGCGATATAGCCGGGATAGGTTTCGCCCTTATCCGCGGCTGGGGCAGCCGCCCACGCACCCATCGGCGCGCCTGCAAGCAGGAGCATGGTCAATGCCATCAGGAGGTATCTGCGTGTCTTCATGGGGGTGTTGTCTCCGGAGAAGGGGGTCAGGTTCGACAGGGCAGGTGACGCGGATCCGGACCTACGCCGGATCCGGGCCGGGCGCTTCGGGCTCACCGGGGAACACAACGGTCCGAGTCGCATCCCGGGCAAGAATGTCACGCCCGATGGCCGCGGGCAGCAGATGGCGTCGTCCATCCAAAAAGGCGATGCACAGTTGCCCTTCGGCCAGCTGCGTCTGCTGCTGTTCGGTGACGTACAGATGCTTGATGGTCTGACCCACCTGAAAATGATAGGGCAGTTCCGCCTGGTCCTGATTGACACGCTGGGCGGCAATCAACGCCCTGAGCTCCTGCTTGAGGGCGCGGGCCTGCGGGGTGGGCTGACCATTGTCGGGCCTGGCGGGCTTGGCGGCTGGCTTTGGCCGGGCTCCGCGGCCAGGCGCGCGACGGGGCTTGTCGGCGTCACTCTGGGGGCGGGCCTTCCTGGCGCGAGCCGCGCCCCCCTTGCGGTTGTCCGCCCGGCCCTTGCCACCCCCCCGGGGTGGGCGTCCTTCCCGGGCACGGGGCGGCCGCGTCTGTACCTCCTCAGCCTGTTTGGCCTGTTCCTCGGTGACCAGGCCGGCCTTGAGGAGTTGATCACGAAGCTGGCTCATCTGTCACTCCTGATGGGCATGGGCGCCCTCAACATTCGACGCTCTGCCGGGTCCTGGCGGTAGAACTGGCGAAACTGTGCATACACATCCGGATAGCCCCGCTGAAGCACCCGGGGCTGGGCAAAAAAATACTCACTCATCACGGCAAAAAACTCTCCGGGATCCGTTACGGCGTAGGGGTCAAAATCGCAGGGTTGTTCCAGGTCCAGACGCCGACTCAGGTCATCGTAGGCCGCCGTCATGATCCGGGTCCAGTCCTGCACCCGCATTTCCCGATTCAGGGGCGGCATGCCGTTGGCCGCACCATTACGCATGTCCAGCGTATGCGTGAATTCATGGATGGCCAGGGCTTCACCGCGGGCCATGCCCCCCCAGGATAACAGCACCGGGCCGCGTTCCCAGGCCTCGCCGCTGTAGGGCATGTCCTCCACGTGCAGGATGCCCATCTCATCCATCACCTCGTGACGGGGGAGAAAGTCATCCTCGTAGACGACGACGGTGGTCCATTCATCGTACCAGTCCAGGCCCAGTTCCAGGATGGGCAGGCAGGCCTGCAGGGCGATGTTCAGGGCCATGGCCGGATTCACTTCCAGACCATGGGCCCCGTAGAGACGCTTTTCTGCCAGAAAGGGCACCACCAGGCGCCGCAACCGCTCCAGGGCGGGGGCGTCCAGGCCATCCAGGAGCAGCAGGGCATTCACCCCCTGTTGCCACAGGGCGGGCGGAATCGGATCGCGGGCGAGCGCCCGGCGGCGTTGCCAGGCGCGGAGCAGGGAGGCCATGGAGTGGGTCGGCGCGGGCTTGAGTCTGGGGGCATTATCAGCCAGATGCGGCGGCATGTCATGGGGCGCGGCCCACAGGCACGGCGCCATGCAGTATTCTTGAGGGCACAAGCATCCATAAAAGCCCATTTAAAGACGAAGGATCCGCCACGTTGTACGCATCCTACGAAGCCCGCCTGGAGCGCCTCCTGTCCTGCGGACAGGCACATACCCTGCGCAGTGGTCTGATCGGCCTGGAAAAGGAGAGCCTGCGCGTGCGTGCCGACGGCGGCATCGCCCAGACCCCGCATCCTGACGCCCTGGGCTCAGCCCTCACCCACCCCTGGATCACCACGGACTATTCCGAGGCCCTGCTGGAGTTCATCACACCGCCCTGCCCCAGCGCCCGGGAAGCCCTGGACTTCATGCGCGACCTGCATGCCTTCACCTACCCGCGCATTGGCGAGGAACTGCTCTGGGCCACCAGCATGCCCTGTGTGCTGGAGGGCGAGCGCGGGATCCCCGTGGCCCGGTACGGACACTCCAACGCGGGACGCATGAAGACCGTCTATCGCCTGGGCCTGGGGCTGCGCTATGGACGACTGATGCAGGTGATCGCCGGAGTGCACTTCAATTTCTCCATGAGCGAGGCCTTCTGGCCGGCGTATCAGAAGACCCTGGGTGACGGTGGCGAGCCGCGCGCGTTTCGGGATGAGATCTACTTTGGCATGCTGCGCAACCTGCAGCGCCTGGGCTGGCTGGTGCCTTACCTGTTCGGCGCCTCGCCGGCGGTGTGCAAGTCCTTTCTGGCTGGCAAGCCCACCACTCTGGCGGAGTTTGACGAGAGCACCTATTACGAGCCCTACGCCACCAGCCTGCGCATGGGCGACATCGGCTATCAGAATCGCAAGGAAGAAGAGAGTGGCATCAAGGCCAACTACGACTGCCTGGATGGCTACGTGCGCAGCCTGGCCCGCGCCATCGCCACGCCCTCGCCGGAGTACGAACGCCTGGGCGTGGTGGTGGACGGGGAATACCGTCAGCTCAATGCCAACATCCTGCAGATCGAGAACGAGTACTACAGTACCGTGCGGCCCAAACCCATCACCCAGGGCAACGAGAAACCCACGGCGGCCCTGCGCCGGGGCGGGGTGGCCTATGTGGAGTTGCGTTCGGTGGACATCAACGCCTTTGAACCCCTGGGGGTGGGCGAGTCCCAGCTGCATTTCCTGGAGGCCCTGATGATCTTTGCCCTGCTCAACGAGAGCCCGCCCATCAGTGAACTGGAGCGATTCGCCATTGATCACAACCAGGGTGCCACCGCGCATCGGGGCCGGGATCCGTCCCTCAAGCTGATGCGTGATGGCGAATCGATCTCGCTGCGTTACTGGGCGGAAGAGGTGCTTCAGGCCATGGAACCGCTGTGTGAAATCCTGGATGGCGAGGATCCACTCAAGCCCTACACGGCCTCTCTGGCGCACCAGAAGGCCAAGGTGGACGACGCGGACCTGACCCCGTCGGCGCAGATGCTGGCGCGGATGATGGACAATGAGGAGGGGTTCCATCACTTCGCCAAGCGCATGTCCCGGGAACACGCAGCGTGTTTCCGGGATGCACGGCTGGAGGCTACCAGGGAGGCGGAGTTGGAGGCACAGGCCCGCGAGTCGCTGGAGCAGCAGCGAGACATGGAGGCGGAGGATGAGGTGGAGTTCGGGGAGTATCTGCGGCGCTATTTTGCCCAGTAAAAGGCCCTTACCGCTCCAGAATATCCAACCCCACCAGCACCCGCTCCCGTTCGGACAGATCCCCCACCACCCGCCGCACCGGGAGCGGCAGTTTGCGTACCACCACCGGGGTGGCGAGGATGCGCTCATCCTCCGCCAGTTGCGGGCGCTCGAGGATGTCCACCACCTCCACCTGCAGTTCCTGGTCCTGAGTCGCCATGTCCGCCGTCAACGCTTCCAGGTTCTCGATGGCGCGTCGGGCGGCCGGGGTCATGCCGGCGATGTAGAGCCTGAGCAGGTACTGCGTCATTGGCGACTCCTGCGGATGGCCGAGCGGGCACCCTCGATGGATGCCAAGCGCCGCTCCAGTTCCATCACCTGACGATCCAGTTCCACCGCCTTGGCTTCGCGCTCAGCACGGGCCAGGCGTTCGCGGGCCGCGTTGGTCTCCTCCATCTCCTCGCGCAGACGCTGGGCCTGGCCCAATTCCTGCTGCAACTGGGCAATGATCTGATCGTCCTCCTCCTGGCGAGCATGCCGGGCCGTGCCATAGACAATGCCGCTTTCGCCAATGTAGGGCGCCTCGATCGTCATGCCCGCATCCGTCATGCGGAATTCCTTCACCTGGTTGGAGATGGCCAGCCCCCGCGCCTTGATCACGTTGATCAAGCGGTTCAGTTCACCGTTGCCCTCGTGACGGCGCAGCTTGATCCATACATCGATCATGGATGACACATCCAGGTGACTCACTCCGCCACTGGAGTCGCTCAGCAACTCCGTGGCCACCGTGGTGACTCGCTGCTCCTTGAGCAGGTACATGAGCCTGAGAAGCATCTCCTTGGCACAGTCTCCTTCATGTCGGTTGGTGAAACTGCTGACAGGGTCGAGCAACACCAGGTCGGGATGGTGATGAGTCACGGAGCGCATGATGCGCATCAGGTGCTCTTCCAGCCCCATCTCGATGGCGCGCACCGGCTCCATGATCAGGCGATGCCCGCCCTCCGGGCCGGCATGATGGGCCAGGTTGCCACCGATGCTGCTCTGATTGCGCACCAGTTCATCCACGCTCTCTTCAAAACTGATGTACAACACCTTCTCGCCACGCCGGCACGCTGCCTGGGCGAAGGCCGAGGCCAGGCTGGTCTTGCCGGTGCCGGCCTGTCCGGACAGCAGGATGGTGGACCCCTTGTAGGGCCCCTCACCGCCGAGCATCTCGTCCAGCCCGGGCACCCCCGAGGAAATGCGCTCACTGGAAACACGGGCGTCCAGCGCCGCACCGCTCACCGGCACCATGAAGATGCCCCGGGAATCCAGCAGGAAGGGGAACTCCCCGGCGCTGTGGGGGCCACCACGACGCTTCACCACACGCAACAGACGGGTCATCACCCGGTGCTGCACCTCCTGCTTGAGGGCAATCACGCAGTCGGCGATGTAATCCTCCAGGCCAAAGCGGGTGCTGAAGTTCTCCAGCTCACCGGTGGTGATCAACGTGGTAACCCGCTGATCACGCACCCAATCAAAGACGCGATTGAGCTCCTTGCGCAGCCCGGACTGTCCGAGGAAGGCCCCCTCCATGCCATCGATGGCATCCAGCACCAGGCGCTCGGCACCGGTCTGCTTCAGGGCGTATTCGATGCGGGTGAGGATGGCGGTGAGCTCGATCCCCTCCCCGGCCGACTCGCTCTGGTCGGGGCGCATGTCGAGGATGCGCAGGCGACCCTCCTTCACGTAGGTGTCGGCGGGAAAGCCGAACCCCTGGGCATGATGCAGCAGGGCCTCGGGATCTTCGTCGAAGGTGACCAGCACCCCGGGTTCGCCCTGGCTGATGCCATGGCACAGGAATGTCAGGGAGATCACCGTCTTGCCCGTGCCCGGACCGCCCCGTATCAGGGAGGGTCGGCCGCGGGGCAACCCCCCCTGCAGCACGAAATCCAGGCCCTGGATGCCGGTGTTGACGGTTTCCGGTTTCGATGAATTCACAGTGATCTCCGTTACATGGGGGGGTGGTTTCACCCGGAGGGCCATCCGGGCACCCATGGGCGATAATCGGTGGCTTGTGGCGCTCATGCGTGCATCGCATACTGCGTCCATGGCCCTTTGGTTTCAAGGGAATAGCGTGTGCCCAGTCATGCCGATGCCCACGAGACGGTTTTTTTCACCCGCCACCTGACCAAGACCTACGTCATGGGAGAGGTGGAGATCCACGCCCTGCGCGGGGTGGACCTGTCTCTTTACGCGGGCGAGCTGGTCGTGATGCTCGGCGCCTCAGGCTCCGGCAAATCCACCCTGCTGAACATCCTGGGCGGCCTGGATACCGCCTCCAGCGGCGAGGTGCGCTACCGGGATCAGGACCTGGTCAACGCCACCGAGAAGCGCCTCACCCGGTTTCGTCGCCATCACGTGGGCTTCGTCTTTCAATTCTACAACCTCATCTCCAGCCTCACCGCCCGGGAGAATGTGGCGATTGTCACCGAGATTGCCCACGATCCCATGACGCCCGAGGCGGCTCTGGAGATGGTGGGGTTGTCTTCACGGCTGGATCACTTTCCCTCCCAGCTCTCCGGTGGGGAGCAGCAGCGGGTGGCCATTGCCCGGGCGGTGGCCAAGCGCCCCGATGTGCTGCTCTGCGATGAGCCCACCGGCGCCCTGGACTCCACCACCGGCATCCGGGTGCTGCAGGTCTTGCAGGATATCAATGATGAACTGGGGACCACCACGGCCGTGATCACCCATAATGCCGTGATCGGCGAGATGGCCGACCGGGTGATTCGTTTGGCGGATGGGCGGGTGCAGGAGGTGACCGACAACCCGCAGCGCAAATCCCCGGCGCAGCTCTCCTGGTGAGGGCCCCACTGTGATGGCCCCACTGCACCGCAAACTTCTCCGGGATCTGGCCCGCCTCAAGGGTCAGGCGGCGGCCATCGGGGTGGTGATCGCCGCCGGGGTGATGGTACTCATCCTGTCGGTCACCACCCACGATGCCATCTCCCTGTCGAAAGGCCGCTTCTACGACAGCCATCACTTCGCCCAGGTGTTCGCTGATCTGAAACGGGCCCCGGAGGGGGTGGCCGGGCGGCTTGCCGACATCCCCGGGATCAACCAGGTGCAGACCCGGGTGAAGGCCCCGGTGCGCCAGGAGGTGCCCGGTTTCGACGACCCGGTGCGGGGCTTGCTGATCTCGCTGCCCGATGGCGAACAGCCCCAACTGAACCGGCTGTACCTGCGCCAGGGGTCGCTGCCCGCGTCCGGCCGGGACGACCAGGTGGTGATCGGCGAGCCCTTCGCCCAGGCCCATGACCTGACACCGGGGGACACCCTCACCGCGATCATTGATGGCCGCCTGGAGCGACTCACCATCAGCGGCGTGGCGCTCTCCCCCGAGTTCATCTATCAACTGGGGCCGGCGGATCTGCTGCCCGACCATGCCCGCTTCACGGTGTTGTGGATGAACCGTCGCGCCCTGGGCCATGCCATGGACATGGACGGGGCCTTCAACAACGTGGTGCTCAGCCTGCAGGCCGGGGCCCAGGAGGCCCAGGTGATCGATGCGGTGGACCAGGCCCTCGCCCTGTACGGCGGCATCGGCGCCACCGGGCGCGATGATCAGATCTCGCATCGCTTTCTGACGGAGGAGCTGAACCAGCTGCGGGTGATGGCCTGGGTGCTGCCCGCCATCTTCCTGGGGGTGGCGGCCTTTCTGCTCAACGTGCTCATGGCCCGCATCATCCGCACCCAGCGCCAGCAGGTGGCCCTGCTCAAGGCCTTTGGCTATGACAACCGGGACCTGGCGATCCATTACGGCCTGTTCACTGGCGTCATCGTGGCCGGCGGCGGCGCCTTGGGCGTGGCCCTGGGCGCCTGGGCTGCGGAGGGCATGGCCGGGATCTACGCGGAATACTTCCGCTTTCCGGAGCTCAGTTTCCGGCTGCAGCCGCGCATCCTGGCCCTGGCCTTCATGATCTCGTCCGGCGCTGCCCTGCTGGGCACCTGGCACGCGGTAAGCGCGGCAGTACGCCTGCCTCCGGCCCAGGCCATGCGCCCACCGGCCCCGGAGCGCTTTCGGCCCTCCTGGCTGGAACGTTCCGCCCTGGGTCGGCGCCTGGATCAGCCCACCCGCATCATCATCCGCAACCTCTCCCGCCATCGACTCAAGGGGCTGATGTCCATGGTGGGCATCGGCCTCTCCGGCAGCCTGCTGCTGTTGGGCAGTTACCAGTTCAATGCGGTGGATCATCTGCTGGATCTGCAATACCGGCTGGTGATGAAGATGGATCTCCATGTCACCTTCACCGATCCCACACCGGAACGGGCCCTGGCGGAACTGCGATCGATGCCGGGGGTGAGCTTCGCCGAGGGCTATCGCAGTGTGCCCGTGCATCTCACCCATGGCCGGCTGGACTATCGCACCGCCATCATGGGCATGGAGGCCGAGCCCGCCCTGCGCGGTCTGCTGGACCAGGACCATCGCCCCATCCGCCTGCCACCCGAGGGCCTGTTGCTCACCGATTATCTGGCCCAGTACCTGGGCGTGCATCCGGGCGACACCCTGGACGTGGAGATCCTGGAGGGGCACCGGCGCACCCTGAGGGTGGAGGTGGCCGGCACAGTGGATGAGCCCATCGGCGTGAGCGCCTACATGGAACGTCGGGCCCTGAACCGGCTCATGGGCGAGGGCCCGGCCATCAGCGGCGCCTGGCTGCTCGCCGACACGGCGTATCAAGCGGATCTGTTCGATCGGCTCTGGGAGGCCCCACGGGTGGCCGGCATCGGTCAGATCGATGATGTGGAGCGTCAGTTCCGGGAATACATCGGTGATACGGTACTGGTGACCATGGGCATCCTGCTGCTCATGGCCGGATCCATCACCTTTGCGGTGGTCTATAACAATGCCCGCATCGCCTTCGCCGAGCGGGCGCGGGAACTGGCCACCCTGAGGGTGCTGGGCTTCAGTCGGGGTGAGGTCAGCTGGATCCTCATCGGCGAGATCAGCGTGATCACCCTGGCAGCCATCCCGCTGGGCTGGCTGCTGGGGGCGGGATTCGCCTATCTGCTCAATGAGGCCATGACCATGGACATGTACCGGGTGCCGATGATCATCACGCCCCGCAGTTATGCCTTCTCCGCCGGCGGCGTGCTGCTGGCCTCGGTGCTGTCTCTGTTGTTGATCGCGCGGCGGCTCAGGCGACTGGATATGGTGTCGGCGTTGAAGACGGCAGAGTGAGGGGTTGGAAGCATGGTGCCCGCCGCTTCCCCCTCACCCCAACCCCTCTCCCCCTTGGGGAGAGGGGCAAGGCAGCTCCTTCCTCCCCTTTGGGAGAGGGGCAAGGCAGCTCCTTCCTCCCCTTTGGGAGAGGGGCAAGGTAGCTCCTTCCTCCCCTTTGGGAGAGGGGCAAGGTAGCTCCTTCCTCCCCTTTGGGAGAGGGGAAAGTTAGCTTCCTTCTCCCCTCTGGGGAGAAGGGCCGGGGATGAGGGGCAAACGGAGCCCCCGCAAGACAATGGGCCGCCAGACCGTCAAAGGTAAGCCAGCATGACCTGGAAAAAAAAGCTCCTCACCATCCTCGCAGCCGCCGCCCTCCTGCTCCTGCTGACCCTGGCTCTGATGCCATCGCCGATCCCGGTCAGCACCAGCCAGGTCCAGCAAGGCCATTTCGCCGAGGTGATCGAGGACGAGGGCCGCACCCGCCTGCGCGAACCCTTCACCGTGACCGCCCCGATCCACGGCTACCTGAGACGGGTCACCCTGGAGCCGGGCGATGCCGTGCAGGCGGGCATGCCCCTGTTCCAGATCGAACCCGCCCCGGCACCTGCTTTGGACCCTCGCGCCCGGGAGCAGGCCCGCGAGGCGGTGGCGGCGGCGCGGGCGCGCCTGGAGGCTGCCCAGGCCAACCGGGAGGCCCGCGCCACTGAGCATGAGCTGGCACAGGTGGAATACGAACGGTCCGAACACTTGCACCAGCGGGCTCTGATCTCCTCCGAGGAACGGGACCGCCGCCGCGCCCGGCGGGATGCCACCCGGGCCGCAGAACAGGCCGCCCGATATGCGGTGGATGTGGCCCGCTTCGACCTGGCCTCGGCCCGGCTGCCACTGGAGATTATCGATGGCCAGCGGGCCGACGAGGCAATCCCTGCCCTTGCCCTGGAGGCCCCCATCGACGGCGTCATCACCCGGCGCCATCGGCGCGACGAGGGGCCGGTCCAGGCGGGGGAGGCCATTCTGGAGCTGGGCAACCTGGACGATCTGGAAGTGAGGGTGGATCTCCTGTCCCTGGAAGCCGTGCGCGTGCGGCCGGGGATGCGGGTGATACTGGAGCGTTGGGGCGGCGGCAATGAACTGGAGGCCCGGGTCAGACGGGTGGAGCCGGCAGGATTCGAGAAGGTGTCGACCCTGGGGGTGGAGGAGCAGCGGGTGTGGGTGTGGTCGCGGATCACCTCACCCCGGGAGGCCTGGGCACACCTGGGGGATGGTTACCGGGTGGAGGTCCGGTTCGTGCTGTGGGAGGGGGAGGATGTGGTGCACATCCCCACCAGCGCCCTGTTCCGGGATCAGGATCGCTGGGCGGTCTTCGTGGTGGAGGACGGGCGGGCACATCTGCGCCCCGTGGAAACGGGTCGTCGCAGCGGCCTGCGCACCCAGATCGAGTCGGGCCTGACGCCCGGGGAGCAGGTGATCACCCATCCGGGCGAGCGAGTGAATGATGGGGTGAGGGTGGCGGAGTAGTCCGGCAAATAATCCCACCCAACCTGTACGGGTCGTTACCTGTACGGGTCGTTCGCGAACGACCCCTGGGGCTGCCCGTTCCCACAGTTGAACCGAT
Source organism: Ectothiorhodospira sp. 9100 (assembly GCF_022227565.1). NCBI lineage: Bacteria > Pseudomonadati > Pseudomonadota > Gammaproteobacteria > Chromatiales > Ectothiorhodospiraceae > Ectothiorhodospira > Ectothiorhodospira sp. 9100. Next base: position 59,984 of record NZ_JAJNAN010000006.1, on the reverse strand, counting down.
AGGCCCGAGGGCTCCCAAAGGCCTGGCCGGGCGCTTCCCGAAGCGCCCCTACGAATGGCCAGTGCCCGACAAAGGCCCGAGGAATCCTGTACGGGTCGTTCGCGAACGACCCCTAGGGCTGCCCGTTCCCACAGTTGAACCGATAGGCCCGAGGGCTCCCAAAGGCCTGGCCGGGCGCTTCCCGAAGCGCCCCTACGAATGGCCAGTGCCCGACAAAGGCCCGAGGAGCCCTGTACGGGTCGTTCGCGAACGACCCGAGCCGTGGATCCAGCCCCCATCAATGGTCATGATAATAATCCGATGCCGTCCCACTGAACTGCCCCGGCCTGGGCATGCGCCGGAAGGCTTCGATGCAGCCGCGCAGGGCGCGGGCCATCTCGCCGCCGGTCTGATAGCGTTTGGCCGGGTCTTTCTGCAGGCTCTTGGTGACGATCACCCCCACCAGGGGGCCCAATTCCGGGCGCAGGTCGGTGATCTCGGCGGGATGGGTCTGGGTGATCTGATAGACCAGACCGGCCATGGTGTCGGCGGTGAAGGGCAACTGGCCGCTGAGCATCTGGTAAAGCATCACGCCTAGCGAGAATAGATCGGTGCGACTGTCCACCGGCTTTCCGGCCACCTGTTCCGGCGACATGAAGGCCGGCGTGCCCAGGATGGTGCCGGTGCGGGTCTTGTTGTGATCGGTCACGCTGGCGATGCCAAAATCCGTGATCTTTACCAGGCCCTTGCCCTGGTCGTAGATCACGTTGGCCGGCTTGATGTCCCGGTGGATCACCTCCTGCTGATGAGCATAGTCCAGGGCATCGGCCACCTGGGCGCAGACCTCCAGCACCTCGGTGATGGGCAGCAGGGTCGGGGGCTGGGTGAACTGATCCAGGGGCACACCCTGCAGGTAGTCCATGGCAATGAAGGCCAGGTCGTGCTCCTCGCCCACATCGTAGATGGTGACGATATTGCGGTGATTGAGTCGCCCTGAGGCCTCGGCCTCCCGGAAGAATCGCCATTTGGCCTGTTCCAGGAGTTCCGGTTCGAACTCCCGGTTCAGGGCCAGGGTCTTGATGGCCACCTTGCGCTGGATGTGGGGGTCCACACCCAGATAAACAATGCCCATGGAGCCCCGCCCCAACTGGCGCTCCACGTTGTAGCGTCCGATCATGGGCTTTTCCAGGCTGTCGTCGTCCACAGCCAACTCCTTGCCCCCACCCATGCGCTGCATCTCTCCCAGCCGGGGCTGACGACTGCCCACGAAGGGCTTGAGCCGTTCCAGGCGCTGGGTAGTGTCACGAAACGCCGGATGCCGCGCCTGCAGGAATCGGAACACCTCCACGGCACGCCCGTACTGGCGTCGACGCTCCAGGTCACGCCCCAGTTGATACAGCTGGGCAAACAGGGTGTCACTGTCCATGCGGCAGTGGCTGTAGGCCTCGAAGGCCGGTTCCAGATGTCCCTGTCCCTGCTGGCCAATGCCCAGCTGCAGCCAGGCCTCGGAGGCCTCGCGGCGATCCGCTTCCAGGCGATTCAGCAGCCAGCAGCGCAACGCCAGCAAGGGATGCCCCAGGGCAATCACCAGGGCCGGCAGCACCACGGGCAGCCACCATTGCAGGACCAGCACCAGCCCGATGGACAGGTTCAGCAGCACAAATACCGTCACGCCGCTGATCAATGCCCCCGTGGTGGACAGGTGCAGCCGCGCAGGCAGCCACAGCAGGTACAGGGCCGCCAGGATGATCAGCAGGCGCTCGGCCCCATAGAACCAACCGCCCATGCCCACCCGATGACCTTCCAACAGGGCGGCCGTGGCCCAGGCACTCCAGGTGGCCTGGGGCAGGGTGAGCCCGGCGTGGGACATGAGTGGCTGACCCGTGCCCTCTGCCATACCCAGGATCACCGCACGACCCTGGATCTGGCTGTTGCCCAGATCCCCGGCCATGAGGGTGTCCAGGGGGTGGGCATCCACCTGCCGCCCGCGCGGATCACTCCGGGGTGGAATCACGCCCAGGCCACGATCCGGCCCCAGGGTGATCCGGGCCTCCCCCAGGCGCACGCCACGGCCCGGTTCCACGACAATCTCATCCGGGGCGGCGCCCTGGACGGCGGCCGCCAGCGGCAGGGCAAAACCGGCCAGATAGCCCTCCCCTACCGGCACCACCCCAGGGGCCAGGGGACGGGGACGATCCGGTGTGGCGGTGGCGGCGGGCAGGCCGGCAGTTGCCAGGGCCTGGGTGGGCCAGTGTACGGTCAGATGGTGATCGGGTGGCTCGGCGGGTCGAAACAAGGGGCGGAAGACGGCCCAGTCGTACCAGGCTCTGGCCGAGCGATCCTCATTCATAAGGGCATCGGGATGAGGCACCGGGACCGGCCCGGCACCCATGGCCAGCGGCGCGGCCAGCACGCTGCGGCCCTGTCCCGCCAGGGCCTGGGCCAGGCGATCATCGGTATCCAGTTCACGGCGCCAGGACTCGGCCACCTCAGGCCCCAGAGAGTTCCGGGCCTGGCCCAGCCAGGACTCCAGGCGGGGCGGCGTATGGGGGTGATCCAGGGGCAGATGCAGTCCGATGGCCGCCGCTCCCATGGCATCCAGGCGCTCCACGGCACGGGCCAGCCGGGCCCGATCCTGAGCCTGAGCGGCGTCGTGAATCTCGATCAGGGTGACCGGCACACCGGGGCGCATGTCCGGCACCAGCCGGGTGGCCAGACTGCGCAGGCCTTCATCCAGGGGGCGCAGGGCATCGCTGAAGCTGCCCGCCAGCACGGCCAGCAACAACACGCCAATCAGGCCAGTGGGGCCGAGAATCGCCTTGCGCAGCGTCGGAAAGGACAATACCGGGTCTCCTGTGCAGTCGCCCTCGTTTTACCAGAAAATCCGGGGTAAAGCCCATCCGCTGCCGATGCCCCTACCTCCACCCGACAGGCCATCGATTTCAGAGACACCGCACGGGCCGTTCGCGAACGGCCCCTACGGGGGCATGTGCCAGCCATCAGCCCCGACGATGCCCCACCGCCGGGGCTGCCGCTTCGCACGTACGAAAGCTTCGGTTGGGGACGCCGCCTCACCCGGTCGGGCGCTTTGCTTGGGGCCGCCGCTTCACCCGTACGGGCGCTTCGGGAAGCGCCCCGCCGGGGCTGCGGATACCCCCCCACTCACCCGACAGGCCATCGATTTCAGAGACACCGCACGGGCCGTTCGCGAACGGCCCCTACGGGGGCATGTGCCAGCCATCAGCCCCGACGATGCCCCACCGCCGGGGCTGCCGCTTCGCACGTACGAAAGCTTCGGTCGGGGCTGCCGCTTCACGCGGACGGTGAACGATTGTTGCTGCATCCCGGTCTCATGGGATGATACCCATGGGCCGGGGCCAGCGGATCGCCACGGTTCGGGGCTCAGACCGGTCCACCATTGCCCAGGGAGGCATCATGAGTCTGCTCATCAAGGGCCAGTTGCGCAGCGACTGGCTGGCCGCAGAGACCGAGGATGGCGAATTCATCCGTCAGGACTCCCAGTTCCGTCACTGGATCACCCCGGACGGGGCCCCCGGGCCCAGCGGCGAGGGGGGCTTTGCCGCCGAACCGGACCGCTATCATCTGTATGTCTGCCTGGCCTGCCCCTGGGCCCATCGCACCCTGATCTTCCGGGCCCTCAAGGGGCTGGGGGATCTGATCAGCGTGTCCGTGGTGAATCCCTACATGCTGGACGAGGGCTGGAACTTTCATCCCTACCCGGGCAGCACCCCCGACCAAGTGAACGGCCTCGAATTTCTTCATCAGGCCTACACCCTGGCGGACCCGGAATACACCGGGATCATCACGGTGCCCACCCTCTGGGACAAGAAGCGCCGCACCATCGTCAACAACGAATCGGCGGAGATCATCCGCATGTTCAACAGCGCCTTCGACGCCTTCATCGACCGGCGTTCGGATTACTATCCAAAGGACCTGCGCGGGGAGATCGACCTGGTCAACGAGCGCATCTACGAAAACCTGAACAACGGTGTCTACCGCTGCGGCTTTGCCACCGAGCAGACGGCCTACGAGCGGAACTACGAGAAGCTGTTCGACACCCTGGACTGGGTGGAGGAGCGTCTATCCCGACAGCCGTATCTCGCCGGAGACCAGATCACCGAAGCGGACTGGCGACTGTTCACCACCTTGGTGCGTTTCGACGCCGTGTACTACAGCCACTTCAAGTGCAACCGCCGCCGCCTCATCGACTACCCCCACCTGTGGGAATACACCCGCGAGCTCTACCAGGTGCCGGGTGTGGCCGCCACGGTGAACATGGACCACATCAAGACCCACTACTATGGCAGCCACAAGCACCTGAACCCCAGTGGCATCATCCCGCGCGGTCCGGATCTGGACTTTTCGTCTCCGACGACTCGAAATCCAGGGCGGCGGAATTGATGCAGTAGCGCAGCCCGGTGGGATGGGGCCCGTCGTTGAATACGTGCCCCAAGTGGGCGTCACAGGAGGCGCAGCGCACCTCCACCCGCTTCATCAGCAGGCTGCGGTCGGTATGCTCGGTCACCGCCTGCTCGTCCACTGGCTGCCAGTAACTGGGCCAACCGCTGCCCGAATCATACTTGTGCTCACTGGAGAACAACGGCGCACCGCAACAGATGCAGCGGTACAGGCCTGGCTCCTTGTGGTCGTAATACTCACCGGTGAATGGCGGCTCGGTGCCCGCCTTGCGGGTCACCCGGTAGGCCTCCGGGCTGAGCGTTTCCCGCCACTGGGCATCGGATTGACTGATCTTCCGCGTCATGAAACACCTCATATTTTCAACGCTGACAATGGATCGGGTATGATCCCCTCGGAGCATGAACAGCTCACGGCATCATGGGGCATGCCTTCAGGGCATTGGACCATTCTGGTCGGCAAAGGCTCCAGGAGAATACCGCCCAGGGGGAATGAACAGAATGAGATGTGTAGATTGCCAGGTCATTGAACGCAGTTCCCAGGGCCCGGGCAGCCTGTTCCTGGCCCCCTTTTTGTCTCACACCCTCAAGGCCCTCAAACGGCAGTTGAATGGCCTGGGGGTTCCGGCCAGAGAAACCCACCCCGGGGTGCTGGAAGTCCCTGTGTCCACCGGCGGCCCCGGGGCCATGGACGCCACCTTGCGCCAACACCTGAGCGAGGCAGAGATCATCGATTGCCGCGCCGTGTTCCTCCCCGAGGGCGAGGCCTTCACCCTGGCCACCCTGCCACACACCCAAAGCCTGATGACCCTGCTGGCCCGCGCGGGCAGCGGCTGGCTGGCCGACCTGATCGAGGCGGAACGCTTCATCTTCCACTTCCAGCCCATTGTCCATTGCCAGGATCCGGCACATATTTTCGCCCATGAAGCCCTGGTGCGGGGCTATCTGTCCGACGAAGATCGGAGCCTGGTCTTCCCGGACCGACTCTTTGGCCAGGCCCGCGCCTCCCGGATGATGTTCCAGCTGGATCGTGCGGCGCGCGTCAATGCCATCCGCCAGGCCGTGGGGCACGGTTTTGATGGGCGGGTGTTCATCAACTTCAATCCCACCACCATCTACGATCCCACCTATTGCCTGAAGACTACCCTGGACGAAGTGGAGCGCCTGGGGGCCGACGCCGATCGACTGGTGTTCGAGGTGGTGGAATCGGAAGAGGTGAGTGACTCGGGGCACCTGCGGCGCATCGTGGACTTCTACCGCGAGGCCGGTTTCCAGGTGGCCCTGGACGACCTGGGGGCCGGTTATGCCTCACTGAACCTGCTTTCGGAACTGAAACCCGACTTCGTGAAATTCGACCGGGCCCTGGTGAGCCAGGTGGATCAGGATGCCTTCAAGCAGAAGGTGCTCGCCAAACTCATCGAGATGGCCCACGACCTGGGCATCACGACCATTGCCGAGGGGGTGGAGGAAAAGGCCGAATGGCAGTGGCTCAAGGCCCATGCCGTGGACTATGTTCAGGGTTATCTGTTTGCCCGGCCCGGCTCCCCTCCGCCCCGACCGGTGGTGCCCACGTAAACCTCACCTCCCCCCCCCCACGCCACCGAGGATCTTCGCGCTTGACCGACCCCATCCGCTCCGCCTACCGGCTGCTCGAGGCCTCCCTGGTGTATCACCGGGGGGATGTCGTGGGCACCATTGCCAGCCTCGACTCCCATGCACCAGCGGACAATTACTCGGACTGCTTTGTGCGCGACTTTGTCCCCTCGGCGCTGGTGTTTCTGCTGGATGGCCGCGGTGACATCGTGCGCAACTTCCTTTCCCTGGTGCTCAAGCTGCGTGACCAGCAGGAGGAGGTGGAAGGACACCGGGCCGTGGCCAAGGTGATGCCCGCCAGCTTCCGCGTGCTGTGCAATGAGCAGGGCCAGGAAGAGATCCACACCGACTTTGGCGACCGCGCCATCGGCCGGGTGGCCCCGGTGGACTCCATGATGTGGTGGCTGATCCTGCTGGTAGCCTATGAACGGGTTTCCGGGGATACCGCCTTCACCCGCTCGCGCGAGTGTCAGCGGGGTATCCGCATGATCCTGAACATCTGCCTGCAGGATCGCTTCGAGATCTTCCCCACCCTGCTGGTGCCCGATGGCTCGTTCATGGTGGATCGGCGCATGGGCGTATATGGACACCCCCTGGAGATCCAGTCGCTGTTCTTCGGGGCCCTCAAGGCTGCGCTGGCCATGCTGGATGACACCGAACCCGACAACCAGGGCGTGCGCGAACAATCCACCAAACGTCTGGAACAATTGGTGGATTATGTGCGTCATTATTACTGGCTGGATGATGATCGGCTCAACCGCATCCACCGCTTCCGGACCGAGATCTTCGGCTACGACTCGGAAAACGCCCTGAACATTCATCCGGAGAGCATCCCCGACTGGGTGAGCGACTGGCTGCCCCTGGATGCAGGCTACCTGGTGGGTAACCTGGGCCCGGGGCGCATGGATTTTCGCTTCTTTGCCCTGGGCAACCTGCTGTCGGTGCTGTTCGGGCTTGCCGATGAATCGCAGTCCAGGCGAGTGATGCACCTGTATGACCAGCGCTGGGATGACCTGATGGGCATGATGCCGGTGAAGTTGTGCTTTCCCGCCATGCAGGGCGAGGAATGGCGCCTCAAGACCGGCTCGGACCCCAAGAACATCCCCTGGTCGTATCACAATGGCGGCAACTGGCCCGCCCTGCTCTGGGCCTTCACGGCGGCGGCACTGCATGCCGGTCGCGGCGACCTGGCCCTGCGGGCGCGGGAAGCGGCCACTCGACGCCTGGCCGCCAACGGCTGGCCCGAGTATTACGATGGCCGCAACGGTCGACTGATCGGGCGTCGCGCCAATTACAACCAGACCTGGTCCGCCACCGCGCTGATCCTCACCCATAAGTTCATCGATGATCCGTCCACTCTGGACGTATTGAGTCTGAAGGGATTTGAGAAGGCATGAAAAAGACCCAAAGCAAGGCAACCCAAGGCGAGGGTTTGTATATCGTTCTGGTGAGCGTCCATGGCCTGGTGCGTGGCGAGAACCTGGAACTGGGCCGGGACGCGGATACCGGCGGTCAGATCAAGTATGTGGTGGAAATGGCCCGGGCTCTGGGCGGCCACCCGGAGGTGGGCCGGGTGGATCTGCTTACCCGCCGGGTGGTGGATAGCCGGGTCTCGGATGATTACGCTCAGCCGGAGGAGGATCTGGGCGAAGGCGTGCGCATCGTCCGTCTGGACTGCGGCCCGCGGCGCTACCTGCGTAAGGAGAAGCTCTGGCCCTATCTGGACTGCTTTGCCGACAACGCCATCAAGCACATCCGGAGCGTGGGCCTGTTGCCGGACGTGGTACACGGCCACTACGCCGATGCCGGCCATGTGGCGGTGCGGGTGGCCAACCTGATGGGCGTACCCCTGGTGCAGACCGGACACTCCCTGGGCCGGGTCAAGCGGGAACGTCTATTGGCCAAGGGGGCCAGCGAGAAGGAGATCGAATCCCGCTACAGCATCAGCCGGCGCATCGAGGCCGAGGAGGAGGCGCTGGGCAACGCCTACATGGTGATCGCCAGCACCCAGCAGGAGGTGGAGGAGCAGTATGCCTCCTACGATCACTACCAGCCCGAGCGCATGGTGGTGATCCCACCGGGTACCGATCTGCGGCGTTTTCATCCTCCCAAGGCCCGCTCACCGCGACCGCCCATTTACAAGACCCTGGCCCGATTCCTGAAAAAGCCGGACAAGCCCATGGTCATGGCGTTGTCACGCCCCGACGAGCGCAAGAACATCCCCACCCTGGTGAAGGCCTTCGCCGAACACCCGGAGTTGCGGGAGTTGGCCAACCTGGTGATCGTCGCCGGCAACCGGGACAGCATCCGTGAACTGGACCGGGGCGCCCGGGACGTGCTCACCGAAGTACTCATGCTCATCGACGATCACGACCTGTACGGTTCCGTGGCCTATCCCAAGTACCACAGCGCCGATGACGTGCCGGACCTGTACCGTCTGGTCACCCGCACCCGGGGTGTCTTCGTGAATCCGGCACTGACCGAGCCCTTCGGCCTCACCCTGATCGAGGCCTCCGCCAGCGGCGCGCCCTTTGTGGCCACCGATGATGGCGGCCCCCGGGACATCCTGCGCTACTGCCAGAACGGGGTGCTGGTGGACCCCCTGGATGCGGCCGGCATGAGCCAGGCCATCTTCGACATCCTCAGCGATGCCGAGCGCTGGAAGAAGCTCTCGGATCGCGGTCTCAAGGGGGTTCGCAAGCACTATGCCTGGGAGGGCCATGCCCAGAACTATGTCAAGCGCATCAAGAGCCTGCGCCGCGAGGCCAGCCGCAGCCGTCGGGGCCAGCAGCGCCTGTCCGGCAAGCTGGCCAAGGCCGATCGGGCCCTGATCTCGGATATCGACAACACCCTGCTCGGGGACAAGGCCGGGCTGCGCGCCATGCTGCACCGACTCAAGGACGAAGGTCGCGACGTGGCCTTCGGTATTGCCACCGGCCGGCGCCTGGATTCGGCCATCGACATCCTCAAGGAATGGGGCGTACCCACGCCGGACCTGATGATCACCTCGGTGGGCTCGGAGATCCACTATGGCCCGGAGATGACCAAGGACGAAGGTTGGGCCCGGCACATCGATTACCGCTGGCAACCGGAGGCACTGCGCGAGGCCCTGCTGGAACTGCCGGGCATCCAGTTGCAGCCCAAGGTGGATCAGCGCCGCCACAAGATCAGTTTCTTCGTGGACCCCAGCCTGTCCCCCTCCATGAAGGAGATCGAGCGTCTGCTGCACCAGAAGGATCTGCACGCCAACATCATCTATTCCCACGACCATTACCTGGACCTGTTACCGTCGCGGGCCTCCAAGGGGTTCGCGGTACGTTATTTCGCCGACAAGTGGGGCATTCCGCTGGAGCGGGTGCTGGTGGCCGGGGATTCGGGCAACGACGAGGACATGCTCCGCGGCAGCACCCTGGGGGTGGTGGTGGGCAATCACCAGCAAGAGCTGGAGCGGCTGTATGGCTTCAAGCGGGTGTATTTCTCCGATGCCACCCATGCGGGTGGCATCGCCGAGGCCTTTGACCACTATCAGTTCTTTGGGCGCTGCGGGGTGCCTGAGGAGGGGTAACGGGGATCAGTCGGCCTGCTCCAGGGTCTCGCAAGCCTCCATCCACTGCCCCTCCACATCCTCCAACTCCCGGTTGACCTGGGCCTGACGCCCCAGCAACTCCTGGAGTCGGGCCTTTCCGTCGGCCTCGTACAGGCTGGGGTCGGCCAGTTCCGCCTCCAGTGAGGTGCGTTCCTCCTCCAGACGGGCATGGGCCTTTTCCAGCTTGGCCACCTTGTCCCTGAGGGGCTTTTGTCGGCGTCGCTGCTCCGCCTCGTCCCGGCGCCGAGCCTTGCGGGAGGCGGCGCTCTGCTCTCCCACGTCCCGGTTCATATCCCGGGCCGCATCGGCGGCCTTCTCCCGGGCCGCCAGCCAGGCCCGGTAATCCTCCAGATCACCGTCGAATTCCACCGCCTGCCCGTCGGCCACCAGCAGCAGCTCATCGCAGACGCTGCGCAGCATGTGACGGTCATGGGACACCAGCACCAGCGCCCCCTCGAACCCCTGCAGGGCCTGCTCCAGGGCGTAGCGCATGTCCATGTCCAGGTGGTTGGTGGGTTCGTCCAGCAACAACAGATTCGGGCGCTGATACACCAGCAGCCCCAGCACCAGCCGGGCCTTCTCGCCACCGGAGAATGGCCCCACCGGGTCCAGGGCCTGATCGCCATGGAAACCAAAGCCCCCCAGAAAATCCCGTAACTCCTGCTCCCGGGCCTTCTCATCCAGGCGCTGCAGATGCAGCAGCGGACTGGCTTGGCTGTCCAGTTGCTCCAGCTGATGCTGAGCAAAATAGCCCACCTTCAGATCCGGCGCCGGCTCCCGGTCGCCGGCCAGCGGCATCAGCGTCCCGGCCATAAGCCGGATCAGGGTGGACTTGCCAGCCCCGTTGGGGCCCAGCAACCCCAGGCGCTCGCCAGGATGCAGGGACAGCTCCACCCCCTGCAGCACGGCTGGATCTCCGTAACCAGCACAGGCCTTATCCAGCTTGAGCAGAGGATCCGGCAAGCGCCGCGGGGCCCGAAAGCTGAAGCGAAAGGGGGAATCCGCATGGGCGGGCGCCACCCGGGTCATGCGCTCCAGGGCCTTGAGACGGCTCTGGGCCTGGCGGGCCTTGGTGGCCTTGGCCCTGAAACGCTCCACGAAGCGCTCCATGTGGGCGATCTCCCGCTGCTGACGCTCGTGCTGGGCCTGCTGCAGGGCCAGGGTCTCGGCGCGGACCTGCTCAAAGGCGGAGTAGTTGCCGGTGTACAGGGTCATGCCGCCCCGTTCGATATGGGCCACGTGGGTCACCACCCGGTCAAGGAAGTCCCGATCGTGAGAAATGAGCAGCAGAGTCCCCGGATACCCCCCCAGCCACTGCTCCAGCCAGAGCACCGCTTCCAGGTCCAGATGGTTGGTGGGCTCATCCAGCAGCAGCAGGTCGGAGCGGCACATCAGGGCCTTAGCCAGGTTCAGGCGCATGCGCCAGCCACCGGAGAACGACGCCATGGGCGCCACCTCCTGTCCTGGCTTGAACCCCAGGCCGTGCAGCAACCGCCCGGCACGGCTCTCGGCGGTCCAGGCGTCGATGGCATCCAGTCGGGCATGCAACTCACCCAGGTCACTGTCGTTCCGGGCCGCCTCTGCCTCGGCCACGGCCGCCTGCAGGCGGCGCAACTCTTCATCCCCATCCATGACATAGTCCAGGGCGGAGCGCTCGCTGGCCTCCACCTCCTGGGCCACGTGGGCGATCACCCAGTCCGATGGCAGGGAACACTCACCCTGGTCGGCCCCCAGTTCCCCCTGCAGCAAGGCGAACAGGCTGGACTTACCGGTGCCATTGGCGCCCGTGAGGCCCACCCGCCAGCCGGGGTGGATGGTGAGATCGGCATCCTCGAAAAGGACCTTGGTGCCGCGGCGCAGGGTGAGATGATCGAATCGGAGCATGGTGGCGGAGTGTATCAGTCCGGATCGCTCTCAGGCATCACGGGATTCTGACGCACGGCGGCAAAACCCTGCAGCCCGGGACGCCGGATTTCCGGCACCGCCGAAGAAAGAACATGCACTTCATTGTTTCAAATGAAGTTATTATCATGGCACGAAAATCGCATCAGACAGGGCAAACTCAGCCGAGACCCTGTCATGCGACATGTCATACGCCCCATGCTGGAACAGGCCAACAATGGCGACAACACCCTGATGGCGGGCCCCCAACTACTCCAGGGCGGCCTGGCGCAATCCGAGCGTCACGCCCCCAGCGTACCGGCCATCACCCCGGCCATGATGCTGCATCGGCTGCAGACCACCCTGGATCTGGAAGAGTTGCTGGAGATCTTCGCCAATGCAGTCGCCGGCATGGTGCCCCACGACGGGCTGACCTTCGACCAGCCGGACATGGGCATCCACATCAGTCGCGGTCGCCTATCCCGGCATGTATGCAGCTACAACCTCATGGTGGAGCGCACGGAGATCGGCCAGATCCGGTTGCTGCGGGGGCGCAAGTTCAAGGAGAGCGAACTCATCGCGCTGGAAGAGGCCCTGAGCGCCCTCACCTACCCTCTGCGCAATGCCCTGCTCTATCACCAGGCCCTCACCTCGGCCCAGACCGATCCGCTCACCGGCCTGCTGAACCGGATCTCCATGACCCGCATGGTGGACCGGGAACTGGCCATGGCGTCCCGCTCCGGGCGACAGGTCTGCATGCTGGTGGTGGATGTGGACCTATTCAAGCGGGTGAACGATACCCATGGCCATCAGGCCGGTGATCACGTGCTGGTGGCGGTGGCGGAACGGCTGAGTGCCCTCACCCGCAAGAGTGACATGGTGTTCCGTTACGGTGGCGAGGAATTCGTGATCGTGCTGAGCGAGACCGACGCCGAATCGGCCGCCACGGCGGCGGGGCGCGTGCAGGAGGTGATACGCAGCGCCCCCCTGACGCTGGATGCAGGCGAGCAGATCTGGATCACCGCAAGCATCGGTGTGGCCCTGCAGCACCCTGACGACAGCCCGGCCAGTCTGTTCAAGCGGGCCGATCAGGCCATGTATCGCGCCAAGCATGGCGGTCGCGACCGGATCGAATGGGCGGATTAAGGCCCTCGCTGGACTTACCCCCCCAGCAGGCGCTCAGCAATCCGGAACCCCGCTGCATAGGTGCCGATGGCCGAGCCCAGGGTGGTCAGGATGAACACCAGCAGCACCCGGGAGACCCGGTTCTGCCACCAGCATCGGAAACGAGCGGTATCCTGGCGCAGGCGGGAAAAATCCCCCACCGTGGGCTTGCGCAGCCAGGTTTCCATGGCGGCGGCCACGAAGCCCACCCCGATGGTTGGATTGAGTGACGTCAAGGGCGCCGCCAGCGCCGCGGTGACCACCGTCAAGGGATGGGCCGAGGCAAGGATGGCCCCCAATCCGGCCAGCCCGCCGTTGATCAGCACCCAGTCGGCCACCAATTGCCAGCCCAGATCCGGGTTGCGGGTAAAACCGATGACAAAACCGGTGACGATCAGCGCCACGATCAGCCACGGGATCAACCTGGGCCAGCGGGCCGGCGGAGGCTCCCTGTCCAGTCTCTCGACCACCTCGTCGGGAGATTGGCCCCCTTGCTCCCGAAGGGCCTCGCGAATGCCGGACAGATGCCCGGCGCCCACCACCGCCAGGATGTGCCGATAATCCTTGTTGGCGGCCTCCTGTCGCAGGCGGGCAGCCATGTAGTGGTCGCGCTCCTGGATCAGCGGCTCGTACAGGGCCCGGGATTCCTCGGCAAACTGGTTGAAGGTGGATTCGAGCATGTCGCCGCCCTTGAGGCGCTCGATCTCCGCCTCGGTGACCTGCTCACGGCTCATGACGCTGGCCATCAGACCACCGAACAGATTCATGCGCCGCCACCAGGGCACGTTGCGGTAGCAGCGCTTCAGGGTGGTGCCCACCTCCCGGTCGATGAGCAGCACCGGCAGATGGGCCTGGCGAGCCCCGTTGATGGCGGCACGCATCTCGGCCCCCGGCTCGATGCCGAACTGCTCCGCCAGGCGCTGCTGGTAGGCGCCCAGGGCCAGGCTGGCCGTGACCATGGGCACCTTGCCCTGACGCAGCACCTGGAACAGATTCATGCGGGACAGGTCATCGGGCCGAACAATGGCATGATGCCGACTGGGACAGAGCTCCACGGCCACGGCATCGTAATCGCCGCTACGCAGCAACTCGCTCACCGTATCAGCGGATATCTGGGAGACATGGGCCGTGCCCAGCACGGTGATGCGGGTGCCGTCCAGTTCAGTGTGAAAACGGGGGTCTTCCGAATGCGGGGTCTGCTGAGAGTCCATGGGGTGTCCAGAGGGGTACGGCGGTTCTGATGAAAGATCGCAACCTTAGCAGGCGCGGGGGGCCCTGTCTGCTATTGCGCCTCGGCGGCCGGCTCTCCCACATCCAGGATGGGCTGGGGCACGGGCACCGTCACTGGCGGCGTCTCCCCTTCCAGCCCCCGCAGGGACTCCAGCACCCGCTCTGCACGCTGCACATGGGCCTGGAGCTCGACATGGTTGGGGCGCAGATCCAGAAGTTCGCGCCAGGTCTCCACCGCCCGCTCGATGTCTCCGTCCAGGTACTGACGCCGCCCCTCCTCCAGGCCCAGGGTGATGCGGGTATCGATGGCCTGATCCAGTTCCCGCTGCAGGCGCGGCAGGGAGTCATCCCGCGGGCGCGTGCGCTCAAGCCCCTTGAGGTGTCGGCTGGCGGCAGTCAGGTCGCCCGACTGCATGGCCTCGTGGTAGCGATCGAACAATTCCCGGGAGCGGGCCTCCCAGGCTGCCTGACGGCGGGCATGATCGGCCTGGCGCTGGGTCGCCAGGATGTCCGCCCTCGCCTGCTGAGCCGCGTGGAGCATCTCCAGGGTATCATCCGCCGGCCTCAGGGCCTGAGACAGGCTCAAGGCATCCACGGCCAGACGCAACTCCTCGGCCGCCAGGGCCAGTCGGCCCAGTGTCTGCAGGTCATCGGCCACCTCCCGGGATTCCTCGCGGATGCGCTCCAGTTCCCGTGCGGCAGCCACATCCGCGGGATCCACCCGGATCAATTCCGCGTAAATGGGGCGCAAGGCGGCCAGAGAACGTCCACGGGCCATGAGCAAGCGCACCTGCAGGTCGGTCAGGCGACCCTCATGCTGGGCCCTGGCCGTGTCCCGCGCGGCCCGCAGGGCGGCACTGTCCGGCAGCATGGCCAGCCCCCGGTCATAGGACGCCAGGGCGTCCAGCCACTGCTCACGCCGCAGTTGAGCCGCCGCCTGCATCAGGATCGCCTGCTCCAGGTGCCGGGTCATCCGCGCCAGCCACGCTTCCCGGGATATCATTCGCGCGGTGCGATCCTCCTGGGGCAACTGTGCCAGAAGGGTCTGGGCACGCTGGTATTCATGGGCGTTAAAAGCTGCATCCACCTTTTCGGTCAGCGTCGTGGTTTCCACCTCCAGGGTGGCACACCCGACCAGCAGCATCAGCAGGCCCACCGGCATCAGGGCAGCCCAGGGTGGCGCCTCATGCCTCATGTGATCCGCTCCCGGCACAGCAGCCGTTCGATCTGCCGTTCCATCGCCTCCTGGTACAGGTCGCTCAGATCATGTACCTGGCAGGTGGCCACGGGCTGGGACTTGCCGCGGATGGCAATGGAACGATAGGGCTGGCCGCGTACCCGCCAGCGGATATCCGGGTCATCGAACAGTGCCTGATGGATCAGTACCTGGCCAGGCTCCGCGGCGGTCATCAGGCGCGAGGCCAGGTTTACCGCATCCCCCACCACCGTATATTGCATGCGGTCCTCTGCCCCCATGTTGCCCGCCATCATGGGGCCGCTATTGATCCCCACCCGGAAACGGACGGCCTCCTGGCCACCCTCCTCGCGCACCCGGTTGAGCCGGGACACCAGATGCTGCAGCATGACGCCACTGGCAATGGCATGGAAGCGGTGGTCCGGATCCTCGTCGGTCACGCCAAAGACCACCATCACGCCATCTCCCATGAACTTGTCGATGCTGCCTTGATGCTGCCGGGCAATATGGCTGATGTGGGTGAAGTATTCGTTGAGCAGCCGCGCCACCTGATCCGGATCCATGGTCTCGGACAGCCGGGTGAACCCGGCGATGTCGGCGAACATGACCGAGGCCTCCACCTGGCGCCCGCCCAGGCTCACCCGGTCCAGATTGCTCATGATCTCCCGGGCCACGCCCGCCGACACGTAACGACTCAGGGCCCCCTCCACCTGGGATTTTTCCAGCAACCCCTGAGCCATGCGATTGAAGGCCGACATCAGGTGGCCAATCTCATCCCGGCGCCCATCCGGCAGGCGATAGCGGTAATCACCATCACCGATGGCGCGGGTGGCCTCCACCAGGCGATGCACCGGGCGAGACAGACGCTGCCCCATGATGAAGGCTGCGACGCCACCCAGCACACTCATGAACACGGTGGTGAGGATGATGGCCTGGGTCGTGGTGCGGGTACCGATCTGCTGGGCTGAACGGCTCAGGGTCACCATGGCGGACCCCAGGGTGATGTCCTGAAAACGGATCTCGCCGCGGTAGGCGGTGGCCTCGGTGTCGGAGAAGGCTAAAAAGGGGACAGACACCTTTTCCTCGGAAAAGGTGTCTGTCCCCTTTTTCGTCGGGATCATGCCGGAATGGGCCAGCCGTTCGCCGTCCCGGTCGAAGACGGCGGCGCCCAGCACGGCCTCGCTGCCGGCCAGGTTGGTGATGAGGGCGTTGAGGGCCAGGCTGTCGTCGGCAAGCACCAGTTCCTTGGAGGACTCCGCCAGTTGCATCACCATGGCCTGACCGAAATCGTCCATCTGACTGCGCAGCAGGGCACTTTGCTGATTGAGGATCACCACGCCCACCAGGGCCATGCAGGTGACGATCAGCGCGCAGATGGTCAGACCAAGCTTGAAGGCGACGGGCACATGATCGGGCAGGAATGCGGCCCATCCGCTCCGCAGCCTGTCGAGCAGGGATGCCATGTATGGCCTCGCTGAAGTGAATGTGGGCCCCGCCATCCGGGGGTCGCGGTTGCCAGGATCATAACACGCCATGCGCCCCCCCGACCGCCCCCACCGGTGCCGAAATCCCGGTGGAATCGGGCACTCGCACGGGCCGTTGAAGAATGTCTCGCGCGGCGCTGATCACCGTGATGGCCTTCACCCAGTCTCGTTCAGTACACTCGGGATCACCGTCACCGCTGGACAATTTGCCGACATGACCCTGACCGAATTTCGCTACATCGTCGCGGTGGCCCGCGAACGGCATTTTGGCCGGGCGGCCGAGGCCTGCCACGTCAGTCAGCCCACGCTGAGTGTGGCCGTGAAGAAACTGGAGGAGGAACTCGGGGTGGTGCTGTTCGAGCGCAGCAAGACGGAGGTGAGTATCACCCCGGTGGGGGATCAGGTGGTTCGCCAGGCCCAGCGAGTGCTGGAGGAGGCAGACAGTCTGACCACCATCGCCCGACAGGGGCGGGATCAACTCTGTGGCCCCCTGCGCCTGGGGGCCATTCACACCATCGGCCCCTATCTTCTGCCCCATCTGGTGCCCGAGGTACACCGGCGCGCCCCCAAACTGCCGCTGATCATCGAGGAGAACTACACCGCCCGGCTGGCGGAGAGTCTCAAGCAGGGAGAGCTGGACGCCATCATCGTGGCCATGCCCTTCGAGCAACCCGGCGTGGTCACCCTGCCCCTGTATTCAGAGCCTTTCGTGGCCGTGCTGCCGGCGGATCACCCCTTGAGCCGACGGCAGAAACTGGACATCAACGAGTTGGCCAGGGAAACCCTGCTGCTGCTGGGCGCGGGCCATTGTTTCCGGGAGCAGGTATTGCACTTCTGTCCGGACTGCCACGCCACCATGTCCTCGGGCAACAGCATCCAGCACACGGTGGAGGGCAGTTCCCTGGAGACCATCCGCCACATGGTGGTCACAGGCATGGGGGTCACCATCCTGCCCTGCTCGGCCGCGGGTGCAGATCGTTATGCCCAGCACCTGCTCTCCATTCGTCGCTTCCAGGAGCCGGTGCCCACCCGTCAGGTGGCCCTGGCCTGGCGCACCAGCTTCCCGCGCCCCAAGGCCATCGAGGTGATCCGCCAGGCCATTCTTGACACGCACGTCCCCTGCCTGGAGATGATCGGCGATCCCTCACGGTGATTCGCAGGTGCCTATCGAGCCAGAAGCGCAGACGCGGCCGTCGGTCCAGAGGGCACGACTGAGAATGGCACCCGTCAGATCGGCATGGTCCAGCCGGGCGCCACGCAGGTCAGCATGGCTCAGGTCGGCACCCGCGAGGCGGGCGTCGGTGAGCACGGTTTCCTGGAGCATCGCACCGGTGAGGCGCGCGCCGCTCAGATCGGCCTGGTTCAGCCGGGCCCGCCTGAGATCTGCATAACCAAGGTCTGCCCCAACCAGGCGTGCTTCCGACAGATTGGCACCCAGCAGGTCCGCGTTGCTCAGGTTTGCACCAGTGAGATCCTGCCCGCGCAGGTCCATGCCCACCATGCGGCAGTAGCTCCAGTTGACCCCCGGCTGGGCCGGCGCCAGGCAGTCTGCCGCAGCGTCCGGCTCCTGACGGTCCATTCCCAGCCACAGCAACAACAACAGGCCCAGCAGCCCGACCGCCAGCCCGATCCAGAGGCGCGGCCCCTGCGGGAGATTGCTCGAAGGCTTGGGCGACTGCAGCAACTGCACCCGCTGGTAGCGGTGACTGACCAGTTCGGGGGGTTCGGGGCGACGGCGATCGCCCGCCCGCTGATCCGTCTGGGAGGACAGCTCATCGGGATAGGGTCGGGCCCGACGTTCGGGGGAGCGCTCGTCCTCGCGGCGCTTGGCCTGCAGCAGACGCTCTCGCCCTTCCGGGGTGTCAGTATCGTAGAACTCCACCGGGATCAGGTGAGGCTGGGAGCGGAGGGCATACCAACGCTGCTGGTCCAGGCTGACCTCGTCATCCATGCGCAGCCGCCCCAGCAATAGGTAGCTGCGGATCAACCGTTCCGGATAGGGTCCCCTCACCTCTCCATTGCGGCGAGTGAACCAGAGTTGATGCTCATTCTCCATAAGCTCCATGAACTCGGTCACGAGGGTCTCAGTTGCTCAGTATGACACCGATACCGATATTGAAACGCGGGCGCGTGTTCACCGGGTCGGCCTCCTGCGGCCACAGGTAATCATTGTCCACTGCCATCACGGGGTAACGATAGGGGGTGTCACCCACCTGACCAGTGACGACCTTCTCCAGCCTGCCCGTGACCGTAAGCAAACGACCGGGGCTGTAGTCCACGCTTTCCAGGTAACCGGGCACCCGGGCCATGAAACGCCCTTGCTGCGTACGATCGGTCCGGGGGCGCTGCTGGCGGTCCAGGGGATAGGCCAGAATCTCCACCTGGGTGGCCTGCTCCAGGTTGCGGGTATTGACGATCATACCGCCCCAGACCACGCGCGCCCCGGCAGCCCCCTCCTCGGACAAGGCCACCTGTGACGGAGTGAGAGCGGACAGGGTGTCCCGGGTATCGAACTGGGGCCCGGTGGCACAACCTGCCAGTCCCAGGGCCACCAATACCAGCAGCCCCCACCATCCGCATCGGCATCGGGGTCGCCAGGTACAAGAGGACATGTCATCCATGATCGAGGATCAGGGCCTCTACCTCCACCACCTGATGCTGGGCCCGATCGATGATGGACGGCAGCACGGAGGGATCAAGGCCAGAGCGCTCCCAGGCCTCGGGCTGGATGGGCGGGGCATCCCTGGGGTCGCGGGTGTCCACTTCGGCCATGTGGGCAACGGTGTTGGCAATGTGCACCAGGGCCACGGCGGTCTGATGCTCCTTGGCCGCGGTGGGTTCATGATGGTAGCGGATGCAGGCCAGCAGCTTTTCGGGCAGATGCCAGTGGGCCGCCAATTCACCCCCCACCTGGGCATGGTCATAGCCCAGCACGTCCCGCTCCGCCTTCTGCGGGGGCATGCGACCGGCGTTCTGCAGCCCCAGCAGGAAGGCCTCGTGGGCCTCATCGGGCTCGCGGTTGAAGATCAGCAAGCGCCCGATATCGTGCAGCAGACCGGCAATGAACATGGTTTCGCCATCGCGCATCTTGAGATCTTCGCTGAGCAACCGGGCCACCAGGCCGCAATAAATACTGTGACGCCAGAAGTCCTCCATGGACATCAGATCGTTGGGGATGCCATCGAATGCCTTGGTCACGGTGGTCGCCAGTACCAGGTCGCGGATCTGGCGGGTGCCAATCACCTGTACGGCCCGGGTGATGGTATCGATGCGGTGGGAGAGGCCGTAGAAGGGGCTGTTGGCCACCTGCAGCAGGCGAATGGTGAGCGCCGGATCCTGGCTGATCACTTGGCCAATATCGGCTGCGGTGGATTCATCATCGTCCACCATGGCATTCAAGCGGCTGGCCACCGCGGGCAGAGAGACCAGTCCCGACCCCTGTTCCACCAGTTTTTCAATACTCAGTGACATGCCATCCCCCGATTCTCCACTGCCAGGCGTGAGCGGGCAGACTCCTCTGGATGATAGACCAGATCACGCCGCCCAGGACACGTGACCCAATCATACACCCTCAGCGTTCGGGAGCATCCTGATGCATGGACAGGAAACACGCTCCTCAACCCTCCCCTCCCCGGGGCCTACAGCAGCGCCCCGCCCAGAAAAAATGCCAGCAGCGCCAGGGCAACGACACCCACGCCCGCCAGGGCCAGATTGCGCTGGAATCGTCGGCGTTGCTGGTTTTCCTCCCAGCGATGCACCGAGGTGTCGCGGGCGCTCTGGGGGGATGGGCGTTCCGGGGAGGTCGGGCGGTCGACGCCATCCAGGGACACCTGATCCGCCGGGCCGGCCGCGGGCTTGGCGGGCTGTTGAGGCGCTGCGTTCTCATCCCCCCGGGGCACGGAGCGTTCCAGGGTATCCAGGGCCTCGGAGAGTTGGGCTTCCAGGTGTCTGCGCTTTTCCGCCTCCTGGCGCTGCAGCTCCTGTTGCTTCTTCTCCAGCAGATTCAGCTCACCGCGCAGGGTACGCACTTCGCCCTGTGAGGTCTCGCGCTCCTGCTCCAGACGTTCCACCCGCGAGATGGCCTGTACCAGTTCGTCCTCCACCTGCAGACGAGCCAGTTCCGCGGCCTCCGCCCGGGCCTGAAGATTGCCTTGCGGTTCCGCAGGGGCCTCGCCGTTGGAGCTGGCCAAGGCGCGCTCAGCGGCACCCGTGCGTTCCCGAGCAGATTCCAGTTCAGCCTTGAGTCGGCGTACTTCGTCCGCATCCCCCTCGGCTGGCTCCTGGCGCAGGGCGTGGAGTTCCTCCTGGGCCTGTTCCCGGGCCGTGGCGGCCTCCCGGACCTGGGCATCGCGCTCCAGCAGTTGGGCAGAGGCTTCCCGCAGCTCCCCTTGCAACCCTTCCACGCGCTCCTGGGCGCGACTGGCCTCTTCCTGCTGTTCACGCAGCCGGGTACGTAGCTGTCCATGGGTCCGTTCGGCCTCTTCCAGGGCCTCGCGACCCTGGGCCAGTTCGGCCTCCAGAGCGGCGATGCGGTCCTTGGCTTCCCGTTCGTCCGAGGTCTGCTGGCGCAGCATGAGTTCGGTGCGCAGCTGGCGCATGTCTCCCTGTAGCCGTTCCCGTTCCTTGACGGCGGCCCGGGCCTGGGTCTGGGCGTGTTCCAGTTGCTCGCGCAGGTTCTTGATTTCGGTCTGGGCGTTCGCAAGCGCTGCCGTGTCGGGGTGGGGTTCCGGCACAGGCTGGGAGGTGGGTTCTGCCGGAGGTGTGAGGGGGGCCGCCGCGCCCCCTGCCAGGAGTTGCTCGGTGGTCTCCAATACATTGTCGGCGCGAAACGGCTTCATCACCACGTCATTGGCGCCGCGCTCGGCAGCCTTGCGCCGGGTGCCTTCGTCGTCCTCGTTGCCGGTGACGATCACCACGGGGAGGGCTTTGAGACGGGTGTCGTCACTGTCACGAATGCGCTGCAACAGGCCGTAGCCGTCCAGCTGGGGCATGGAGAGGTCGGTGAATACGCAGGCGATCCCGGGATTCTGCTCCAGCAGGGTCCAGGCCTCCATGCCGTCGGGGGCATCCACCACCTGATAGCGCCGCCGCAGGATCTTGTTGAGCGCCTGGCGCATCACCCGGGAGTCGTCCACCACAAGAATCAGTGGTGCGTCATCCTGCGGCCCGGTGGTATCGGTCGGTGAAGTCATTGGCCCTTCCCCCATATTCCACGGTGGTTGTTCTGATCTTCAGTATGCCCCGCGGCAAGTGTAGCCGTAACCCCGGTGAGGTCTCGACCTGTCAGTCTGGTGGGCGCTTCCTTTCGTCGGCGCCTTGATAGCGGCCCCGGGGCGGTTCATCATCAAGCCATCATCATATTCCACTTGGGAGGATTGCCTGACATGTCTGAAACCGTACTCATCACCGGGGCCAACCGCGGCATCGGTCTGGAAATGACCCGTCAGTTCGCCGACGCGGGTTTTCGGGTGTTTGCCTGTTGCCGCAATCCGGAGAGCGCGCGGGATCTGAGCCGGCTGGCCGCCAGCAAACAGGGCCAAGTGAGCCTGCATCCGCTGGATGTGACCCACCCGGCACAGATTCAGGCCATGGTGGACATGCTGGGGGATACGCCGCTGGATATTCTCATCAATAACGCGGGGGCCTTTGGCCCGGCAACGCCTTTTGGCGATACGGATGTGGAGGCCTGGATGGATACGTTCCGGGTGAACACGGTGGCGCCGCTGAAGATGATGGAGGCGCTGGTAGACCGGGTGGCGGAGAGTGATCGGCGCCTGATGGTGAACATCACCAGCAAGATGGGCAGCATCGCGGACAATGGTTCGGGCGGCTTGTATGTGTACCGGTCCACGAAGGCGGCCCTGAACGCAGTGGTGGCCAGCGCGGCGCTGGATCTGCAGCCCCGGGGGATCACGGTGGTGGCGATGCATCCGGGCTGGGTGCTGACGGACATGGGGGGCCCCAGTGCGGAGATGACGGTCACGGAGAGTGCAACGGCGCTGCGGGGGCTGATGGATGACATCACACCGGCGGATGCGGGGCGGTTCATGGATATCAATGGGGCGGATATTCCCTGGTAGGGCGTGGGATACCAACGATGCTTGCTTCGCTGTTGCGTAATGTGTTGTTTCTGGCGGTGGTCAGTCTGATCTCGCTGGTAATCATTTTTGTGGGTGCCCGCAGTTGTGGGTTGACACCAGAGCAGCGGGCGGAGGAGGCGTTGTTGGCGGAGTTGAATATTGAGGAGGGGGATGCCTACCGGTCGGCCAATGCGGCACGACCGGGGGTGGTGACGTTGTCCAGTGGCCTGCAGGTGGAGGTGCTGGAGCTGGGTGATGGGCCGGTGCCGGAACGGGAGGACCGGGTGGTGGTGCATTACCGTGGGATGCATCTGGATGGGCGTGTCTTTGATAGCTCTTATCGTCGGGAGGTGCCGTCCGTGGTGACGGTCGAGGATATGATCCCCGGTTGGCAGGAGGCATTGGTGAATCTCCCCGCGGGCAGCGAGGCGCGGTTGGTGGTGCCTTATCAATTGGGTTACGGGGGCGGCCGGATGGGGGATGTGATCGGTCCGGGGGAGACATTGATCTTTGAGTTGGCGTTGCTGGAGGTGTTGGGGCCGGTGGAGGAAGTTGAGGAGGTGTTGGACCCGATGCAGGAGACGGTGCCTAGGCTGGGGCGGTGAGTTGGGGCTGGGTGGCAGGCCTGTTGGTGCGGGGTATCTCTTTCCGCGGGA
Organism: Ectothiorhodospira sp. 9100; assembly: GCF_022227565.1. Classification (NCBI taxonomy): domain Bacteria; kingdom Pseudomonadati; phylum Pseudomonadota; class Gammaproteobacteria; order Chromatiales; family Ectothiorhodospiraceae; genus Ectothiorhodospira; species Ectothiorhodospira sp. 9100. Next base: position 36,700 of record NZ_JAJNAN010000006.1, on the reverse strand, counting down.
CGCCGTGAATACGTCCATGTAGGCTTGGACAGCCGCTTCCCGCGGCTGACACCCGCTCCAAGGAATACCCCACCCCGACTGGCCCGGACACATTGGGGCCCGACCAGGGAATGCCTGACTCCCTTCTCCCCCCGGGGGAGAAGGGCCGGGGATGAGGGGGGGGGGCGGAGGACATCGTGCCACCCTCTCCACCCTCACCCCAACCCCTCTCCCGCCATCGGGAGAGGGGCTCATGACTGCTTCAGAACTACAACCAATAGGTCACTCAGCGTTTCCAGCGGACGCTGTAGAGGTCGAGGCGGCGGTCGACCAGGTTGCGGACGCTGCCGTGGGTACGCAGTTCCTTGAGGTTGTCCAGGTCCAGGTCGGCGATGAGGGTCATCTCGGTGTTGGGGGTGGCTTCGGCGGCCACGGCGTCGTGGGGGAAGGCGAAGTCGGAGGGGGTGAACACGGCGGCCTGGGAGTATTGCATGTCCATGTTTTCCACCCTGGGCAGGTTGCCGACGCTGCCGGAGATGACCACGTAGCATTCGTTTTCGATGGCGCGGGCCTGGGCGCAGCGGCGTACGCGCAGGTAGGCGTTCTTGGTATCCGTCCAGAAGGGGACGAACAGCACCTGCAGGCCCTGCTCGGCGAGGATGCGGGGCAGTTCGGGGAATTCCACGTCGTAGCAGATGAGGATGCCGATCTTGCCGAAGTCGGTGTCGAAGATGCGAACGTCGTTGCCGCCGCGCAGGCCCCAGTAGGCGCGCTCGTCCGGGGTGATGTGCAGTTTGTACTGTTTGTCCCAGCTGCCGTCACGTCGACACAGGTAGGAGACGTTGCGCAGTTCCTGGTCTTCGTACTCGGGCATACTCCCGGCAACGATGTTGATGTTGTAGGACAGGGCAAGCTTGACCATTTCCTGGCGCAGGGGCTCGGTATATTCCGCCAGGTGGCGCACGGCCTCGGCCGTGTTTTCCTGATTGAACTGGGCCATCAGGGGGCCGTTGAAGAATTCGGGAAACAGAATGATGTCCGACTGGTAACCGGAGACGGCATCCACGAAGTATTCCATCTGCTGCAGCAGGTCATCCAGGGAGTTCAGGGGACGCATCTGCCACTGCACGGCACCGACCCGCACCACCTGCTTGGTGCCGCCGATGAGTTTTTCCTTTTCGTCGTAGTAGATGTTGATCCATTCCAGCAGGGTGGCATAGGCCTGGGATTCCTTGTCGTCAGGCAGGTAGTCATTGATGATCCGGCGTACGTGGAAGTCGTTGGAAAGCTGGAAGGTGAGCACCGGATCGATGATTTCCTTGGATTTGACCAGTTCCACGTATTGTTGCGGGCTCATTTCTTCCCGGTGGTTGTAGTAACCCGGGATGCGGCCACCGGCGACAATGGCGCGCAGGTTGAGCTTTTCGCACACTTCCTTGCGGGCATCGTAGAGGCGTCGCCCCAGGCGCAGGCCGCGGTATTCGGGATGCACGAAGACATCGACACCATAGAGGGTGTCGCCGTCGGGGTCGTGGGTGGTGAGGTAACCCTTGCCGGTGATTTCCCAGTAGCGATGCCGATCGCCCCAGCGGCGGTAGTCGACGATGAGGCTGATGGCAGCGGCCACGACCTTGCCGTTGTCCTCGATGCAGATCTGGCCTTCGGGGAAGCGGTTGATCTGGGATTCGAACTGTTCCCGGGTCCAGGCACCGTCCAGGCCCTGGTACACCGCTTCCATGATCTCTTCAATGTCCTTGTAATCATCCACACGCGTATTGCGCAGGGTCAGGCGGTGTTCGTCGTGTTCCGATTCGGGTGCGTCCGACATGGGGTGTTGCTCCGGCACAGGATGGGGTTTGGGTGGCCGATTAGGATAGCGGAAAATGCGGTTGACAGGGGGGTGTCGAGGCGCCCCCGGTATGGGGCGGAGGGCTCGCTGGACGGGCAGGCAGGGGGCTTGCGATACGACTTCGGGCAAGCAGGGAGGACGGGTGGCTTGCGGGACGGCCCTGGGGTGGGTATGACCCGCGCCGGGACGCCGTGAATCCTTCCCTGGAGGCTTGACGACCGCATCCCTGCGGTCGACACCCGGCGCAGGTCACACCCACCCCAGGGCCTGCATCATTGCCCTCCCCAGCAATAGGGAGAGAGGACACTCACCTCCAGAGCCTACGCCATGCTCCCCTCTCCCCTCGGGGAGAGGGGCCGGGGGTGAGGGCGCGATCAGTCCGGATCGTAACCCAGGTTCGGCGCCAGCCAGCGCTGGGCGTCGTCCAGGTCCATGCCCTTGCGCTTGGCGTAGTCTTCCACCTGGTCCCGGTTGAGCTTGCCCACGCCGAAGTAGCGCGACTCCGGGTGCGAGAAGTAGAAGCCGGACACGGACGAGGCCGGGTCCATGGCGAAGCTGTCGGTCAGGGTCATGCCGGCATTTTCCACCGGATCGATCAGCTCCCACAGCAGGCCCTTCTCGGTGTGCTCCGGGCAGGCCGGGTAGCCGGGTGCCGGGCGGATGCCCTGGTACTTCTCCTTGATGAGTTCTTCGTTGCTCAGGCCCTCATCCGGAGCGTAGCCCCAGAACTCACGGCGCACCCGCGCGTGCATGTGCTCGGCAAAGGCCTCCGCCAGGCGGTCGGCCAGGGCCTTGAGCATGATGGCGGAGTAGTCGTCGTTGCCTTTCTCGAAGCGTTCCACGTGCTTGTCGATGTCGCCACCGGTGGTCACGGCAAAGGCACCCAGGTAGTCATTCAGACCCGTGTCCTTGGGGGCCACGAAGTCCGCCAGACACATATTGGGGGCCTGGCGCGGCTTGCGGGTCTGCTGACGCACATTGTGCAGGCGCATCAACTCCTCGTTGCCGGCCTCGTCCTTGAACAGCTGGATGTCGTCCTCGTCCACGCTGTTGGCGCGGAAGAAGCCCACCACACCACTGGCCTTGAGCCAGCCTTCGTCGATGATCTGCTGCAGCATCGGCTTGGCGTCCTCGAACAGCTTGCGGGCCTCTTCGCCGACCACTTCGTCATCCAGGATGCGCGGATAGGCGGCATGCAGGTCCCAGGCGCGGAAGAACGGGGTCCAGTCAATGTAGTCCACCAGCCTGTCCAGCGGGTAGTCCTCGAAGCGCAGCAGCACGCTGTCCTGGCCTTCGGTGCGCAGGATCTTAGGAGCCGGGCCGCCCTTGTCCATGCCGGTGTCGCCATCCAGCACTGCCGGGCGCGGCGGGGTGTAGCCGGACCAGTCGATGGGAGCCTTGTTGGCGCGGGCCTCGGCCAGCTTGAGCCAGTCCTGCTTTTTCTGGCGGGCACCGTGCTGCTCGCGCACCTCGGCGTATTCCTTGGAGATCTTCTCGGCATAGGGGCCGCGCAGTTCCGGGCTGACCAGGCTCTGGGCCACGCCTACGGCGCGGGAGGCATCCTTCACCCAGACGGTGGGGCCTTCGTACTGGGGCGAGATCTTCACCGCGGTATGGGCCCGGGAGGTGGTGGCGCCGCCCACCATGAGCGGGGTCTTCAGGCCCACGCGCTGCAGTTCGGCGGCAAAGTTGGACATCTCTTCCAGGGAGGGCGTGATCAGGCCGGACAGGCCAATGACGTCCACCTTGTGCTCCTGGGCGGCCTCAAGGATCTTCTGGCCCGGCACCATCACGCCGATGTCGATGACCTCGAAGTTGTTGCACTGGAGCACCACACCGACGATGTTCTTACCGATGTCGTGCACGTCGCCCTTCACCGTGGCCATGAGAATGCGGCCATTGTTTTTCGAGTCGTCGGTCTTCTCGGCCTCGATGTAAGGGATCAGGTGGGCCACGCCCTTTTTCATGACGCGGGCGGACTTCACCACCTGGGGCAGGAACATCTTGCCGGCACCGAACAGGTCGCCAACCACGTTCATGCCATCCATCAACGGCCCTTCGATGACCTGGATGGGCCGTTCGAAGGTCTGACGGGCCTCTTCCACGTCCTCCACCACGTAGGCATCGATCCCCTTGACCAGGGCGTGCCGCAGGCGCTCGGCCACCGGCAGTTCGCGCCAGGCCAGGTCTTCCTTCTTGGCCTCGGCGCCGCTGCCGCGGAATTCCTCGGCCAGGTCCAGCAGGCGCTCGGTGGCGTCATCGCGGCGGTTGAGGACCACGTCTTCCACGGCCTCGCGCAGCTTTTCGGGGATCTCGTCATACACCGCCAGCTGGCCGGCGTTGACGATGCCCATGTCCATGCCCGCCTTGATGGCGTGATACAGGAACACGGCGTGAATGGCCTCGCGCACCGGGTTGTTGCCCCGGAAGGAGAAGGAGACGTTGGATACGCCACCGGACACCATGGCGTGCGGCAGGGTGTTCTTGATCTCGCGGGTGGCCTCGATGAAGTCCACGCCGTAGTTGTTGTGCTCCTCGATACCGGTAGCAATGGCAAAGATGTTGGGGTCGAAGATGATGTCCTCGGCCGGGAAGCCCACCTGCTCGGTGAGGATCTTGTAGGCCCGCTGACAGATCTCCACCTTGCGTGCCTGGGTGTCGGCCTGGCCTTCTTCGTCAAAGGCCATGACGACCACAGCAGCACCATAGCGACGCAGCATCTTGGCCTGGTAGATGAAGTTCTCCTCGCCCTCCTTCAGGGAGATGGAGTTCACGATCCCCTTGCCCTGGATGCACTTGAGGCCGGCCTCGATCACTTCCCACTTGGAGGAGTCGATCATCACCGGCACCCGGGAGATATCCGGCTCGGCGGCGGCCAGGTTCAGGAAACGCGGCATCACTTCCATGGCATCGAGCATGCCTTCATCCATGTTCACGTCGATGACCTGGGCGCCGTTCTGCACCTGCTCGGCAGCCACTTCCAGGGCGGTTTCGAAGTCGCCGTCCTTGATCAGGCGCTTGAAGCGGGCACTGCCGGTCACGTTGGTGCGCTCACCCACGTTGACGAACAGGGTTTCTGGGTCGATGTTGAAGGGCTCAAGGCCGGACAGGCGGCAGGCCGGCGGGATGTCGGGGATCTGGCGCGGCTCGTATTCCTTTACGGCCTCGCGGATGGCGCGGATGTGGTCGGGCTGGGTACCACAGCAACCGCCAACGATGTTCAGATGCCCTTCCTTGGCCCAGCGCGCCACTTCTTCGGCCACCTGCTCGGGGGTCTCGTCGTAGCCACCGAATTCGTTGGGCAGACCGGCGTTGGGGTGAGCCGAGACGCGGGTGTCGGCGATCCGGGAGAGCTCCTCCACGTAGGGGCGCATATCCTTGGGCCCCAGGGCGCAGTTCAGGCCCACGGAGAAGGGCTGGGCGTGGCGCAGGGAGTTCCAGAAGGCCTCGGTGGTCTGCCCGGTGAGGGTCCGGCCGGAGGCATCGGTAATGGTGCCGGAGATCATCACCGGCCAGCGCTCACCGCGCTCGTCGAAGACGGTTTCCACGGCAAACACCGCTGCCTTGGCGTTCAGGGTGTCGAAGACCGTTTCGATCAGCAGGATGTCCACACCGCCATCGATCATATTGTCGGCGGCTTCCTTGTAGGCATCCACCAGCGCATCGAAGTGGGTGTTGCGCTTGCCCGGGTCGTTCACATCCGGGGAGATGCTGGCGGTACGGTTGGTGGGGCCGAGGATGCCGGCCACGAAGCGAGGGCGGTCCGGGGTCTTTTCCGTCCAGGCATCCGCCGCTTCGCGTGCCAGGCGCACCGCTTCGCGGTTGATCTCCGGCACCAGGTCTTCCATCTCGTAGTCGGCCATGGCAATGCGGGTGGCATTGAAGGTGTTGGCCTCGATGATATCGGCGCCGGCTTCGAGGAATTTTTCATGAACCTCCCGAATGATCTTCGGCTGAGTCAGAACCAGCAGATCGTTGTTGCCCTTGACGTCGCAGGACCAGTCAGCGAAACGCTCACCGCGGTAGTCGGCCTCTTGCAGGCCGTAGTTTTGAATGGTGGTACCCATACCCCCATCCAGGATCATGATGCGGCGTTCGATCTCTTTCTCAAGCTTTCTAAGTCGGTCGGAATTCATAAAAATCGGTCCCGTTGCTTCACAGATAGCCAACTATCATAACATGATTGAATAAAACGATTTTTACAGGCCGTAAAGCCGCTCCACACGCGGCTTTCAACTGATCCATGTCAGAGATTTCGACAGGGTATTGTCCTACGCTTGTATTATGGTTCGCGGGGCATATTCTGGGTCTCCTGCCTCCGAGCCAGTCACCTGATTGACTTGCGGGTTCTCCATCTTCACGCCTACGGGCCGCATACACCCCTGCGGCCCTTTTTTTGACGCCAATAGGAACCGCCGGAAAGTGCATGTGCCCCGGAACCAATCCCTGATCTTTTACGCCACGGTCCCTGATGTGTGCCCGTACCTGGGGGATCGGGATATGGTGAGCGTGTTTGCTGATCCTCAGCAGCCCATGAGTCCGGCCCTGTATGGCGGACTGATCGAACTGGGCTTTCGCCGCAGCGGCAATCACGTGTATCGCCATCAATGCCGGGGCTGTCATGCCTGCGTGCCCTTACGGCTACCAGTGGCCCGGTTCCGCCCGGATCGCAATCAGCGCCGGGTGGCCTCGCGCAATCAGGACATCACCGTGCGGATCCGCCCATCGGCGTTCGATCCGGCGCATTTCCAACTATATGAACGCTATGTGAATACCCGTCATCAGGGCGGCGGCATGGATGATCCCACGCCGGAGAGCTACTGGGGGTTCGTGGCCAGTCACTGGGGCCAGACACAGCTCGTGGAATTTCGCCTGGGCGAGCAACTGGTGGGCGTGGCGGTCACGGATCAGGTGCCCATGGGGCTGTCGGCGGTGTATACCTACTTTGACCCGGACCTGGCGGCCCGCAGCCTGGGCACACTGGCCATCCTCTGGCAAATACAGGCAGCCCGGCGCATGGGGCTGCCCTACGTCTACCTGGGCTTCTGGAACGCGCAAACACCCAAGATGGCCTACAAGATCCGCTTTCAGCCAGCCGAAGGCCTGGTGGACGGGATCTGGGGGCCGGCGCCCTGAGGGCGCCGGCCAGCCCGGAAGAGCTCGCTGGTATCGGGCACCCCAGCCGGGCGCTTCCCGAAGCGCCCCTACGCGCGCCCCTCATTTGCCCGGGCGGGTGCCGTTGCAGCCCATGCTGGTGAAGCGCCCCTTTGCGCGCCCCTCACTTGAATCGATGGGTGCCATGACCTGTACGGGTCGTTCGCGAACGACCCTGCTGGCGCATCCGATGCCCCCAGACTACCTGTTCAGCATCTTGAGGGCGGCGGCATGGAGTTCCGGCGTGGCCGCCGCCAGCGCGCTGGTGGTCTCCAGGGTGAGCGGCTGCCCCTGAAGATCGGTGAACACCCCGCCGGCCTCGCGCACCACCACCGCCAGGGCGGCGATGTCCAGGATGTTCACGTCCGACTCCACCACCAGGTCGATGCGACCCGAGGCCAGCAGGTGGTAGTGGTAGAAATCGCCGTAACCCCGGGTGCGGTTGACCCGTCGCACGATCTCCGCCAGGCCCTGCCAGCCCGGCCCGCCCGCCAGGGTCTTGATGTTACCCAGGGACAGGGTGGCGTCCTCCAGGGTGGTGACATCGCTTACCCGGATGGCCTGCTCCCCCAGGAAGGCACCCTCCCCCTTGGCGGCATAGGCCATTTCCTCGAATTCCGGGGCATTCGACACCCCCACCACCAGATCCTCACCATGGCGCAGGGCAATCTGGGTGGAAAAAAAGGGGTAACGACGCACGAAACTCTTGGTGCCATCGATGGGATCGATCAACCAGAGGTATTCCGAGTCCATGCGCTCCTGGCCGGTCTCCTCGCCATAGGTGCCATGATCGGGGAAGGCCCCGAAAATCACGGATTTGATGGCCTTCTCCGAGTCCAGATCGGCAATGGTCACGGGCGTCTGGTCCGGTTTGAGCTCCACCTCCACGCCCTGACGATAATGGCGCTGGATCACGCCCTGGGCCTTGAGCGCGGCATCAATGGCAGTCTTGAGGAATGGATTCATGAAGATCCCCTGAAAGTTTTTAAGGCCTTCAAGGTTAACACGGCTGGGGCTACCCGGCCTTTCACGACACCCGGGTGCGGTTCACGAACTCCAGCATCAACCCCCGCTCGTCGCGGCGCAGGCGGGTGAGTCCCGCATAGGGCACCTTGATGCGATACATGGCCTCCAGGGGCACATCCAGGGCCGCGCAGATGCCGGCGCGGATCACGCCCGCATGGGTCACCAGGAGCACGTGCTGACCACGGTAACGGGTTTCCACCCGCGCCAGGGCATCAGACACCCGCCCCCGGAATTCGCCCAGGGGTTCCGCCCCTTCGGGCCGGGATTTCACGGGATCCTGAAAAAAAGCCAGGTATTCATCAAGGCGGTTGAGCTTGAGGTCATCGTGACTGCGCCCCTCCCAGGCCCCGAACCCCACCTCGCGGATCGCGGGCTCAATGGCCAGGGGCAGGCTCAGACGCTGCGACAATTGTTCGGCAAAATCCTGGCAGCGGGCCATGGGCGAGCTGACCAGACGATCCCAGGGGCCACCCGGGTTCATCTGGCCACCCACCGCTTCCCACATCTGCCGCCAGCCCTCTTGTGTGAGGGGATCGTCCACCCCGCTGCCCCGATACCGCAGGCCGCCGGTCGGCTCACCATGACGCAGCAGATCAATACAGATCATTCAACACCTGATCAGGCCAGGCCAACGATGGTCAGCAGGGCCAGCACCGCCACGAAGGCGATCAGGGTACGGAACACCAGGTTGGAGGCGCTCTCCACGGCGGAACGGGCTTCCAGCGGATCCTTCATGTCCACGTCGTCCAACTGCACCGCTTCGCAGCCAGCCTCGCGCAGCAGGCGTTCGTTCTGTTCGGCCATGCCGGCCAGCGGACCGGTGAAGTTGCTGCGCAGCACCGGAAAGGCCCGGTCAAAGGTGCCGGTGAGGGCATACCCCAGGGCCACCAGACGGGCCGGGATCCAGTCCAGCAGGGCCACCAGACGCACCGCCGCCTGCCGGAAGCCGTCCTCGGCCGACTCGGCCTGCGGCTTCTCATCACCTTCCTGAGCCATGGGGGTCTGCAGCAGGTGGGAGAGCCGATAGAGCACGGCACCCAGGGGGCCCAGAATCACGAACCAGAACAGCACGGCGAACAGTCGGGGATTGCTCTCGGACAGGGCCTTTTGCAGCACAGCGCTGGAACGCTCGGCGGCATCGTCGGGCACGTTATCCTCACCCAGCAATTCCCGGGCGTGCTTCAGTTCACGGTCCTCATCCTTCATGGCCCCCGCCTCCAGGTAGGCATCCACCTGCCGGTTCAGATCCCGGGGCCCCAGGCAGAACAGCAGCACGATCAAACCCAGCAACAGCCCGACAAGACCGGCCAACAGCCCGCCCAACAGTTGGAAGATCACGGCCACGATGACCAGCGGCACGGCCAGGGTCACCACGAGGGCGGCCGTACCTCCCAGGCCAAAGCCCTCTGCGCGTGCCCGAATCATGCCGGTGAAGCGGGGCAACCACGTGAAGCTCCGCAGGTTCTCAATGGCGTGGGTCAGACGTTCCACAACGACAGCGATGAGAATGGTGATCAGAGACATGGTGGATTTCCAAGGTTAAGAGGGTGAACAAAGTTTCGTTGTTCGAATTTCTGCATGCAAGGTCAAACAATAGCAAAATCCCCCCCGCGGGTTTACTAAATCCCGATCACTTGATCTGGTTTCGGGAAACACCACAAACCCAAGAAGGCAACCTGGGTTTACCCCTTGTGGCAGGGCCTGCCCAGGCACGCCTCAAACCATCGCCAGTCAAAGCAGGGCCCGGGATCCGTCTTGCGCCCCGGGGCAATATCCGAGTGCCCGACAATGGGGGCGCCTTGCAAGCCCTCATAGTGTTTTCCCAGCACCTCAATCACCTCGGATGCGCGCTCATACTGCACCGCAGCAAAGGGGGCATCATCTGCGCCCTCCAGTTCGATACCGATGGAAAAATCGTTACAACGTTCGCGCCCTGCAAACCGGGAAACCCCGGCATGCCAGGCCCGCTCATGAAAAGGCACATACTGGACCAGCGCACCCTCCCGACGCACCAGCAAATGGGCCGACACCCTGAGGGTGTGGATCTGTTCAAAATAGGGATGGTCGGCGGGGTCCAGGGCGTTGGTAAACAAGCGGTCGATCCACGGCCCGCCGAACTGCCCGGGGGGCAGGCTGATGGCATGGATCACGATCAGTTCGGGGGCCATGCCCGGCGGGCGTGGGTCGTGGTTGGGAGAGGGGATGTGGGTGGCGGGGTGGAGCCAGCCCTGGGGGGTAATGTGCATGCAGTGATCCTTGGGCATCATCGGATTCATGGATCATCGATGATACCGCCCCCTCACCCCAACCCCTCTCCCCGCCGGGGAGAGGGGCTCTATTGCTCCCTTCCCCCCTCAGGGGAGAGAGGCTCTATTGCTCCCTTCTCCCCTCGGGGGAGAAGGGCCGGGGATGAGGGGGAGACGGCGGGCACCGGCGCAACGACGACAACCCACGCCTGTCAGCCGACCGGCCTCGCGGGTACAATACGACGCCCCCTGCCCTTCGCCCCTGGCGCCCCATGGATACACTCAACCCGCAACAACGCGCCGCCGTCGAGTACGTGGACGGTCCCCTGCTGGTGCTGGCCGGTGCCGGCAGCGGCAAGACCCGCGTGATCACCCAGAAGATCGCCCACCTCATCCGGGACAAGGGCATGGCGCCGCGGCATATCGCCGCCATCACCTTCACCAACAAGGCCGCCCGGGAGATGAAGGAGCGGGCCGGCAAGCTGCTCTCCCGGGAGGAGAGCCGGGGACTGACGGTCTCCACCTTCCACACCCTGGGGCTGGACTTCATCCGCCGCGAGATCCGGCAACTGGGCTACCGGCCTGGCTTCACCATCTTCGACGCCGCCGATGCCCTGTCCCTGCTCAAGCAACTGACCCATCGCGATGACGAAGGGGTGGAGGTGGAAGCCGCACGGCATCGGATCAGCCGCTGGAAAAACGACCTGATCAGCGCCGACGCGGCCCTGTCCCACGCGGCCGACGAGGTGGAGGCCGGCCAGGCCCGCCTGTATGCCGCCTATCAGCGGGCCCTGAAGGCCTATAACGCCGTGGATTTCGATGACCTGATCATCCTGCCAGTGCGCCTGATGGAGGAAAACCCCGAGGTGCGCGAGCGCTGGCGTCATCGCCTGCGGCATCTGCTGGTGGATGAGTACCAGGACACCAATGCCTGCCAGTACCGGCTGGTGAAACTGCTGGTGGACGTGGAGGGGGGTCTCACGGCGGTGGGTGATGATGACCAGTCCATCTACGCCTGGCGCGGTGCCCGCCCGGAGAACCTGGTCACCCTGCAGGAGGACTTCCCGCGCCTGAAAATCATCAAGCTGGAGCAGAACTACCGCTCCACCAACGTGATCCTGCAGACCGCCAACCGATTGATTGCCAACAACCCTCACGTGTTTGAAAAACGCCTCTGGAGTGGCCTGGGCAAGGGGGAAGCGATTCGCATCCTGCCCTGCAAGGACGGTGAGCATGAGGCCACGCGGGTGGTGTCGGAAATCATGAAGCACCGTTTCAAGCACCGCACCGACTACAAGGACTACGCCATCCTCTACCGGGGCAACCATCAGGCGCGGGTGTTCGAGAAGTTGCTGCGGGAGAACAGCCTCCCCTACAAGGTCAGCGGTGGGCAGTCCTTTTTCGAGCGTGCCGAAGTGAAAGATGTATTGGCCTATCTGCGCCTGCTGTCCAATCCGGATGATGACAGCGCCTTCCTGCGCATCGTCAACGTCCCCCGCCGTGAGATCGGCGCTAGCACCCTGGAAAAACTGGGAGAATACGCCTCATCACGCCATGTGAGCCTGTTCACCGCCAGCCAGGAGATGGGCCTGACGGAGGTGCTGTCGAGTCGCGCCGTGGGCCGTGTGCAGGGCTTTGCCGACTGGCTGCGAGAACACAGCATGAAGGCCGGCCAGGAAGATCCGGCCCAGGTGGCCCGCACTCTGGTGGAGGACATGCGCTACGAGGACTGGCTGCTGGAACAGAGCGCCAACCCCAAGGCGGCCAGCCGGCGCATGGAGAACGTGAACGAGGTGCTGGACTGGATGGGAAGGCTCTCCAGGGAGGGGGCCGCCGGAGGCAAGAACATCGGCGAGATCGTGGCGCATATGACGCTGATGGACATCCTGGACCGGGCCGGGGGCGAGGCCGAGGCGGACGGGGTGCACCTGATGACCCTGCACGCGGCCAAGGGCCTGGAGTTCCCCTATGTGTTCCTGGTGGGCATGGAAGAGGAATTGCTGCCCCACCGGGTGAGCTTGGAGGAAGACACACTGGAGGAGGAACGCCGCCTGGCCTATGTGGGGATCACCCGAGCCCAGAAGGGCCTCACTCTCACCTATGCTTGCCGACGCACCCGTTACGGCGAGATCGTGGACTGTGAACCCAGTCGCTTCCTGCAGGAATTACCGGAAGAATTCCTGGAATGGCCGGATGCCAAGCCTCAGGACCCGGAGGAGGTCAAGCTGACCGGCAAGGCCCACCTGAGCAACCTGAAAAGCCTGCTGGGTTAACGCGACAGAACACAGTTCCACTACAGGCACCCCCTTCTCCCCCACGGGGGAGAAGGGCCGGGGATGAGGGGGTGAGGCAGGCACCGTGCCAGTCCTCGCCCCCTCACCCCAACCCCTCTCCCCTGAGGGGAGAGGGGCCTGGAGCGTGTCTTTCATCATCGGGGTGACTCACCACCGTGATACATGAGCGCTGAGCCTTATCAGGTTAGGTAATGAAACGTCCGACTGATAGAATTTGACGATGGATCTCACCAATCAGATCATTCTCATGGGCAGCCTGGTGCTGCTCGCCAGCGTACTGGCCGGCGTGATCACGCGGCGGCTGGGCGTGCCCCTGCTGCTGGTGTTCCTGCTCATCGGCATGCTGATGGGGGAGGAAGGCCCCGGGGGCATCGAGTTCAAGGATGTGCAGATCGCGCATCTGTTCGGCAGCCTGGCCCTGGCCATCATCCTCTTCGATGGGGGCATGCGCACGCCCATCTCCAGCTTCCGGGTGGGGCTCAAGCCGGCCCTGGGGCTGGCCACCATCGGCGTGATGATCACCGCCGGCCTCACCGGGGCCTTCGCGGCCTGGTGGCTGGAAGTGAACTGGATGGTGGGCCTGCTGCTGGGGGCCATTGTCGGCTCCACCGACGCGGCCGCAGTGTTCTCCCTGCTCCACTCCCGGGGGCTGGAGCTCAAGCAGCGCGTCGGCGCCACACTGGAGATCGAATCCGGCAGCAACGATCCCATGGCCATCTTTCTGACCATCGCCTTCATTGAACTCATCGTGGGCGGTCACAGCAACATGGGCCTGACGGTACTCTGGGAGTTTATCCGCCAGATCGGGCTGGGGGCCGTGGTGGGGCTGGCCGGCGGACTGGGCCTGACCTGGCTCATCAACCGCCTGGACATCCCCCAGGGCCTGTATCCGCTGGCTGCCATGGCCGGGGGGCTGAGCATCTTTGGCGTGGCCGCGATCATGGATGGCAGTGGCTTTCTGGCCATCTACCTGGCCGGCCTGCTGCTGGGCAACCGACCACTACAGGCCTCCCAGTACATCAACCGCTTTCATGACGGCATTGCCCAGCTCGCTCAGATCGGCATGTTCCTGATGCTGGGGGTACTGGTCACGCCCTCCGAGTTGGTGCCGGTGGCCGTGGATGCCCTGCTCATCGCCGCCGTGCTGATCCTGGTGGCCCGTCCCATCGCTGTCTGGCTGTGCCTGCTGCCATTTCGCTTCCCCTGGCGCGAACAGGTCTTTGTGGGCTGGGTGGGGCTGCGCGGGGCCGTGCCCATCATCCTGGCCCTGTTTCCCTTCCTGGCCGGGATTGACGAGGCGGAGATGCTGTTCAACATCGTCTTCTTCGTAGTGCTGATCTCGCTGCTGGTCCAGGGCTGGACGGTCTCATCCTTCGCACGCCTGTTCAAGCTGGAAGTGCCTCCCACCAGCCATCTGGTGCAGCGGGTGGAACTGGACATCCCCGGGCAGCAGGAACTGGAATTGGTGGGGTATCGGCTGGTGGAAACCACCCCGGTGGTGCGCGAGAAGTGGACCAGTTTCACCCTGCCCCGCAGCGTGCGGGTCGTGGCTCACCTGCGCGACAAGGTGTTGCTGGATGCCCTGAACATGCTGGATCTGCGCGCGGGGGACTACCTCTATCTCATGGCCGCTCCCCAGGATTTGAAGGCCCTGGACCGTCTGTTCGTGGCCAGCGAGGCCCCCGAACGCCTGTCGGAACGCCAGTTCTTCGGGGAGTTCGTACTCAACGGGGTGGCAATACTGGATGACCTGTCCCTGGCCTACGGAATCACCGTGCCCGAGGAGGCACGCGGACTCACCCTGGACGAGTTCCTGCGCCGCTCCCTGAACACCCAGCCGGTGGTGGGTGACCGATTGCAACTGACCGGTGTGGAACTGGTGGTGCGGGAAGTCTCGGGCAACCGCATCATCAAGGTCGGTCTCAAGCTCAGCAAGTCGCACACAAAAAAAGGGGCCCGACCGGGCCCCTAAGCATGCGAGAAGAGAAGAGAAAAGCGACACACGACTTAAATAATACTCGTTCTCATTTTCATGTCAAGCCGCCGATGACATTTTTTCTGGACGGAATCGCTTGAGCCGCAGGGCGTTGCTGAGCACCGACACCGAAGACAGGGACATGGCGGCGGCCGCGAACACCGGCGAGAGCAGCAACCCGAACACGGGATACAGCACCCCGGCGGCTACCGGCAGCAAGGTGACGTTGTAGACGAAGGCACAGAAGAGGTTCTGCTTGATGTTGCGCAGTGTGGCCCGGGACAAGGCGATGGCATTGACCACGTTGCCCAGATCATCCGACATGAGCACCACATCCGCCGACTCCATGGCCACATCCGTGCCCGAGCCGATGGCGATGCCCACATCCGCCCCTGCCAGGGCCGGGGCGTCGTTGATCCCATCCCCCACAAAGGCCACCCGGGTACTGCCGTCGCCCCGCAGGCGAGCCACCTCATCGGCCTTGCCCTCGGGCAGCACCTCCGCCAGCACCTGGTCGATGCCCAGATCCCGGGCCACCGCCTCGGCGGTGCGGCGGTTATCGCCGGTGATCATCACCACCTTCAAACCCAGGTCGTGCAAACGCTGCACCGTTTGCCGGGCGGACGCCTTGGGCGGATCGGCCACGCCCAGCAGGGCCGTCAACTGCCCGTCCACGGCCATCAGCAATGGCGTGCGACCCTGCTCCGCCAGGGACTCGGCGGCCTCACGGGCCGATTCGGCATCCACCCCCGATTCCTCCAAATAACGCCAGGAGCCGATGCACACCGCACCACCCTCCACCGTACCACTCACCCCCTTGCCAGGGAGGGCTTCAAAATCCTGCACCTCCAGCGACCCTGCGTTCGCATCGGGCGCCTGGGCGGCCCGCACAATGGCCTGAGCCACCGGATGCTCGGAGCGGGACTCCAGGGCCCCGGCCAGGGCCAGTACCCGATCCCGGGACAGCCCCCCCTGGACAACCACATCGGTGAGTTCCGGGCGCCCCTGGGTGAGGGTGCCGGTCTTGTCCATGGCCACCACATCCACATCCCTGAGGGCCTGCAGGGCATCCCCCCCGCGAAACAGCACCCCCATCTCCGCACCCTTGCCGGTGCCCACCATGATGGAGGTGGGCGTGGCCAACCCCATGGCGCAGGGGCAGGCAATGATCAGCACGGCCACGGCATTGACCAGGGCCAGGGTGAGCGCCGGGGCGGGTCCGAAAATCATCCATACCATGAAGGTAAGCAAGGCCACGCCGATGACCACGGGCACAAAATAGCGGGTGACCTGATCCACCAGATTCTGGATCGGCAATCGTGACGCCTGGGCCGACTCCACCATCCGGATGATCTGCGCCAGCACGGTGTCGGCACCCACTCGCGTGGCCTGAACGGTCAGGGCTCCCTGCCCGTTGATGGTGCCCCCGACCACCTGCTCCCCTGCCTGCTTGTCCACTGGAATGGGCTCACCGGTGATCATGGACTCATCCACCCAGGACTGCCCTTCCACCACCTCACCATCCACCGGGATGCGCTCTCCCGGCCGAACCTGGATCCGTTCGTCCACCTGTACCTGCTCCACATCCACGTCCTGCCAGGCGCCATCTCGCCACACCCGGGCGCCGCGGGGCCTGAGTCCCATGAGTTTGCGGATGGCCTCGGAGGTGGCGCCCTTGGCCCGGGCCTCCAGGAAGCGGCCCACCAGCACCAGGGTGATGATCACCATGGAGGCCTCGTAGTACACATGGACCGACTCCGCCGGTAGCACCCCGGGCAGGAAGGTGGCCACCACCGAATACCCATAGGCCGCCGAGGTGCCCAGCATCACCAGTGAGTTCATGTCCGGGACGCCACGCAACAAGGCCGGCCACCCCTTGCGATAAAAACGTAGCCCAGGGCCGAACTGCGCGACGGTGGCCAGCACGAAAAACAGCAGATACACCGTCTGGGTGCCCAGGGCACCGTGCACAGCATCGCCAAAGGCAGGAATGAAATGCCCCCCCATATCCAGCACCACCACAGGCAATGCCAGGGTGGCGGCCAGGATCACGGCACGGCGCAAACCGGTGAGTTCGGCCGTGCGCTTGGCGCGTTCGCGATCCTCTCGGTCGGGACCGGCTTCCAGGGGTTGACTGGGGTAACCTGCCTCGGTCACGCGGCCGGCCAGTTCCGAGGCGGTCACTGAGCCCGTCAGCACCGTCACCCGAGCCTGACCATTGGCCAGGTTCACTGCAGCCTCCACCACACCCGGTGACTGATCCAGCACCTGCTGCACGCGACTGGCGCAGGAACCACAGTTCATGCCCTGCACATCCAGCACCAGCGAGTCGGTTTCGACCTGATAGCCGGCGTCCTTCACCGCCTGGCGCAGGGCGTCGGGGTTGGGCAGGTCATTGTCGCTTTCGAGGGTGGCCTTTTCGGTGGCCAGGTTGACGCTGACCCGATCCACGCCAGGCACTGCGCGCAGGGCATCTTCCACGCGTCCCACGCAGGATGCGCAGCCCATACCGCCGACGGAGAGTGTCAGCTGGGAGGTATTCGGAGAGGAGGAAGAATGGGACATGGGCCGACCGGCGACTGAGTGGAGTGCTCAGGTTATGACGGATCGGCAGCTAGGGTAAATCCCCTCTCCCGCTAGCGGGAGAGGGGCTGGGGTGAGGGCCGGCGGAGTTTAGTTCACCCGCTCGGTCTTCTCGATGCGGATCTCGACACGACGGTTGGCCATGCGGCCTTCTGCCGTGTCGTTATAGGCCTGCGGACGATCCGGCCCATAGCCCACGGTCTGCATTTTATCGGCCGGCACGCCCTGGTCGACCAGGTAGTCCTTGACGGCATCAGCGCGATCCTGGGACAGACGCTCATTCAGGGAACGGGGGCCGGTGCTGTCGGTATGGCCGGAGATCATCACCCGCTCCAGTTCCGAACCCGCATCCATGATGCGACGGGCCACGGCGTCCAGCTCGGCGGTGGCCGCAGGGCTCAGTGCGTGCTTGCCGGTGGCGAACAGCACTTCGGAGCCCAGGGTGATGGTTTCATAACGCGGTTCCGGAGCCAGCTCAGGGGCAGGCGCAGGCTCAGGCTCGGCGCGCGGTGCCGGCTCAGGTGCCTCGTAGCCGGGGCAACCCTCGATGGCCAGATCCTTTTCCCAGCGTGGCGTCTGCACGCAACCACCGGAGCCGTCGCGCACCACGGTGCCCCGCGGATCCACGGTGTAACCGGTGGAGGCCGACACGGTTGAAATGCCCGTGAGCATCAGCACGGTGGCCAGCCCAACGCCACAGGTCAAAGTCATTTTTTGCATATTCTTTTCTCCTTCTTTCGTTTCGCGTCTATTACACGATACAAGATATCAGGCCCGGATGCGTAGTGGCCCGGGTCACACAACAACAAAGCCCCGCACGAGGCGGGGCTTTGCAGACTGCCAAGGGCAGATTCACGCGTTGATGACGCGGGCGATTACATCATGCCCATGCCACCCATACCGCCCATGCCACCCATGTCGCCGCCGCCCATGGCAGGCTCGTCCTTCTTGGGCAGTTCGGCCACCATAGCCTCGGTGGTGATGATCAGACCAGCCACGGAACCGGCGTTCTGCAGCGCAGTGCGGGTCACCTTGGTGGGGTCCAGGATACCCATCTCGATCATGTCGCCGAACTCGCCGGTGGCGGCATTGTAGCCCTGGTTGCCCTTGAGCTCACGCACCTTGTTCATGACCACTGCCGGCTCTTCGCCGCAGTTGTAAACGATCTGGCGCAGGGGCTCTTCCATGGCCAGCTTGGCCAGGCTGATGCCCATATCCTGATCGTGGTTGGCACCCTTGAGGTCCTTCATGCCTTCCAGGGCACGCACCAGAGCGACACCGCCGCCAGGCACCACGCCTTCTTCCACCGCGGCACGGGTCGCGTGCAGGGCGTCTTCCACGCGGGCCTTCTTCTCCTTCATTTCCACTTCGGTGGCAGCACCCACCTTGATCACGGCCACACCGCCGGCCAGCTTGGCGACGCGCTCCTGCAGCTTCTCCTTGTCGTAATCGGAGGTGGCTTCTTCGATCTGGGCACGGATCTGGTCCACGCGAGCCTTGATTTCTGCCTCGCGACCGGCACCGTCGATGATGGTGGTGTTTTCCTTGGTGACCACGATGCGCTTGGCCTGACCCAGGTCGTCCACGGTGGCCTTCTCCAGGGACAGACCCACCTCTTCGGAGATGACCTGACCGCCGGTGAGTACGGCGATATCCTGCAGCATGGCCTTGCGACGATCGCCGAAGCCCGGTGCCTTCACAGCGGCGACCTTGACGATGCCGCGGATGGAGTTCACCACCAACGTGGCCAGGGCCTCACCTTCGATGTCCTCGGCGATGATCAGCAGGGGCTTGCCGGACTTGGCCACTCCTTCCAGCAGGGGCAGCAGTTCGCGGATGTTGGAGATCTTCTTGTCGCACAGCAGCACGAAGCAGTCATCCAGCTCGGCGGACATGTTCTGCTGGTTGTTGACGAAGTAGGGGGACAGGTAGCCGCGGTCGAACTGCATGCCTTCCACCACGTCCAGGTGGTTTTCCAGGGAGGAGCCTTCTTCCACGGTGATGACGCCTTCCTTGCCCACCTTCTCCATGGCCTCGGCGATGATCTCGCCCACGGACTCATCGGAGTTGGCAGAGATGGTGCCCACCTGGGCAATGGCACGGTTGTCGGTGCAGGGCTTGGACAGCTTGGCCAGCTCCGCCACGGCGGCGATCACGGCCTTGTCGATACCGCGCTTGAGGTCCATGGGGTTCATGCCGGCGGTCACGGCCTTCATGCCTTCACGGACGATGGCCTGGGCCAGCACGGTGGCGGTGGTGGTGCCGTCACCGGCCACGTCGGAGGTCTGCGAGGAGACTTCCTTCACCATCTGCGCGCCCATGTTCTCGAACTTGTCTTCCAGTTCGATTTCCTTGGCCACGGACACGCCGTCCTTGGTCACGGTGGGGGCACCGAAGGATTTTTCCAGGACCACGTTACGGCCCTTGGGGCCCAGGGTCACCTTGACAGCGTTGGCCAGAACGTTAACGCCCTTGACCATGCGGCCACGTGCGTCATCACCAAAACGGACTTCTTTTGCGCTCATACTTGCTGGATCCTCTTCAAATGTTTCTGTTCGGGGTTTGGGGAGGGCCTGATCAGCCTTCCACCACGGCCATCACGTCTTCCTCACGCATGACGAGGAGATCCTGACCGTCCACCTTGACTTCGGTGCCGGAGTACTTGCCGAAGATGACCTTGTCACCCACCTTCAGATCCAGGGCACGGACGTCGCCGTTCTCGAGGATCTTGCCGTGACCAACGGCCACCACTTCGCCGCGGATCGGCTTCTCGGCAGCACTGTCGGGGATCACGATCCCACCGGGGCTGGTGCGCTCTTCTTCCATGCGCTTGATGATCACCCGGTCGTGCAACGGACGGATATTCATGGGCCTTAACTCCTCAAATAAATCAATTGGACGGGTTTTTCGTGTCTGTCCCGGGGGCTTGTTAGCACTCCCCCTCGGTGAGTGCCAATGATAGTAACGCACTTGGGGATGTCAAGGGGGAACAATCGACAAAAAGCTTAACGGGAACGGATTTCAATCCGTCCCCATTCACGGCAAGCCCAGAGCCCGCGGCTTGCACCCCCACTGCGCCAAGGGACGGATTTCAATCCGTCCCCGTTGACTGCAAGCCCAGGGGTCGCGGTTTACGCGCCCGTCGTGGCGCTGTTATAAACAACCCAAACCCAACGGAAACCCCTCGCCATGCCTGTCTTTCCGATCCTCCTCATCTTCTTTTTCACCGTCCCGCTGGTGGAAATCTACGTCCTGATCCAGGTGGGCGGGATCATCGGCGTCTGGGCGACGGTGGGCCTGGTGGTGCTCACCGCAGTGGTCGGCGCCGCCCTGCTGCGTCGCCAGGGCCTGGCTACGCTCACGCGGGTGCAGCAAAGCATGGATCGCGGACAACTGCCGGCCACCGAACTGGTGGAAGGCTTCTTCCTCATCGTCGGCGGCGCCCTGCTGCTCACCCCGGGGTTTGTCACTGACGTGGCGGGCTTTGCCTGCCTGCTCCCGGGCAGCCGCCGTGTGATGGCCAAGTACCTGATCAGTCGCGGCGTGTTCATGGCCCATACCCATGCCCGGAACGTGTACACCGAGTACCGGGGCCAGGGGCCGCACCCCGGGGCCGGGCCAGCTGGCGACCCGCGCCGCCCGGGGGGCGGGCAGACCATCGATGGGGAATGGGAGCGAGAGGAGGAGAACAGGCCGGAGGTGGAACCGCCGGAAAAGGATCGGGATCGGTAAGCCTCCACCCTCACCCTCACCCCAACCCCTCTCCCGCCAGCGGGAGAGGGGCTTCAATCACCTTTCCCTGCGGGGCACAGGATCCATGCCTCTTCCTCCCCTGGTGGGCTTAGAGTCCAGGACTCTCTTCCCTTGGAGAGCATGGAAACCATGACTCCCTTCTCCCCTCGGGGGAGAAGGGCCGGGGATGAGGGGAATGCGGCGGGCACAAATCCGACGACCGCCCACCCCAACAAAAACTTCTTTCCATATCTCCCGCGGATATATTAAATTGACATTCACGGATCGAACCGCAGGAGATATGCCATGCGCACCCGCCACCCCAGAACGGACCACCCCAGCCCGCCCCTGCTCATCAGCCTGCTGCTGAACCTGGCCCTCATCCTGCCCCTGGCAAGCCAGGTCGGGGCCGAGGAGCGCGACCCTTACGCGCACTTCTTCCGCACCACCTTCGGCGATTTCCAGGGGGAACTGGAACTGGCTCGGGACGAAGGCAAGAAGGGCATCCTTATCTTTTTCGAGATGGATGCCTGCCCCTTCTGCCACCGCATGAAGGACAACGTGCTCAATCAGCGCCAGGTGCAGGAGTACTACAACGCCCACTTCGCCAACTTTTCCGTGGATGTGGAAGGCGCCATTCAGATCACCGACTTCCAGGGTGAATCCACCACCGAACAGGCCTGGGCCTTTGAGGAACACGGCGTGCGGGCCACGCCGGTATTCCAGTTCTTCAACCTGGACGGCGAACCCATCGCCCGGCTGACCGGCCCCACCTCCAGTGTGGAGGAGTTCCTCTGGCTGGGCGAATACGTGGAGGGCGGTCACTATGAAGACCAGTCTTTCAGCCGTTACCGGCGTGAGCGCCAGCAGGAGGCCCGGGGCGGCTGAACTGCGTCCGGATCGACCCCATGCAACCTCAACGCACGATCCGGGTCCTGGGCCCGTTGGTGTGCCTCGCGCTGATGCTGCCCGTGCAGCCCCCCATACGGGCCAATGAACTGTCCCGCCCCCTCACCCTCATGGATGCCCTGGAGCAGGCCAGCCCGACCCATCCCCGTCTGATCCAGGGGCAGGCCCGTCAACGGTCGGCCGAGGCGGATAAAGCCCTGGCCGAGAGCCGCGATGACCTGGAGATCGGGCTGCGACTCACCCCCCGCTGGATCGAACCCAACGACCGGGCCCCCATTGATCGCCACGACGACTCCCGCGCCCTGCTCCAGGCCCGCAAGACGCTGCATGACTTTGGCCGCACCCGTCATCAGCAGGCCGCCGCCGAGACTACCCTGAGGAGCGAGACACTGGCGCTGACCGACATCCGCGCCCAGCGGCGCCTGGAGATCATGCGAGCGTATTTCCAGGTATTGCTGGCGGATCTCACCTACGCCCGGGACAACGAGGCCATGGCGGTGGAATTCGTGGAACTCAATCGATTGCGCGAGCGCCACGCCCTGGAGCAGATCTCCGACATCGATCTGATGGCCCGGGAGAATCGCTACCAGGGCGCACGAATACAACGCCATGCCAGCCTGCAACGCACCCGGGCCGCGCGCCAGCAATTGGCCTTGATCCTGGGGTATCCCGATGACATACCGGATCGCCTGCGCCGGCCTGATCTGCCAGGCAATCACCGGGATCTACCGGATCTGGAAGCCTTGTGGAATATCGCCGAGCACCACAACCCGCAACTGCGTGCCTTGCGCCTGGAGGTGGAGGCCGCCGGCCAACGCGTCGCCGCCCAGCGGGCCGAGGGCCGCCCCCTCCTGCATGCAGAGGCAGAAGCCGGCTGGTGGAGCCGGGAATTCGGTGGGGACCGCAATCCGCTGGCCCTGGGGCTGGTGCTCGACATCCCCCTGTATTCCGGCGGACGCGTGGATGCCGCCACGGCCAGGGAGCAGGCTCAACGCCTGGAGGCTCAGGCCGACCTGGCCGAGGCGGAATACACCCTGCGTCAGGACGTACTGGAGACCTGGCAGCGCATCCAGCACCTGACCACCCGACGCGAGCAGGCCCAGGTCCATGCTGATTATCGGGATTTGTATCTGGACCGCAGTCGCAGCCTGTACGAGATGGAAGTGGCCACCGACCTGGGTGATGCCATGACCCGACAGTCCGAGGCCCTGCTGCTCACCGCCGAGATCGAATTCCTGCTGGCTCTGGCCTGGGAACGTCTGGCCCTGCTCACCCGTCAACCCGGCTTCAGCCCGCTGGAATCCTCCCTGCCAACGCTCACGGGCATCGACCACGAATAGCCAACCAAGGGATCGCAACGATGGGGATAACAAACATGAGAAAGGGGGCAAAAAAGGGGACAGACCCCTTTTCCGCGCGCCAGCGGCGCGCACAGAAAAGGGGTCTGTCCCCTTTTTTGCCCCCTTTTTTCCCTTTCTTCCCTTTTTTCCTGATCACCCTGCTGCTCATCCCCCTGAGCACCCTGGCCGAGGAAGGTCTCTCTAACGAGACACCGGCCCGACTGGACTGGTCGACACGGATGGAACTGGGCAGTCCGGTCTCGGGGACCGTGACGGCGGTGAAGATTCAGTCCGGGGATCGCGTCGCTGCGGGAGATCTGCTGGTGACCCTGGATGGCCGCGCCTCCCGGGCCGAGCTGGAGCGCGCCCAAGCCCAGGCACAGCGCCTCAAACTGGCCCGCGAGGAGGCCGAACGGGAATATGAACGCACCCGGGAGATGTATGACCAGGCCCTGATTTCCAGCCGGGAGCTGGCCCTGGCGGAGATCGATCAGTCCATGGCCCGGGCCGCTCACCAAGGCGCCCTGGCGGAACTCACCCAGGCGCGCCTGAACCTGGAATACAGTCAGGTGAAAGCGCCCATGGAGGCCCTGGTGGTAGCCCGGCATGTGCATCCAGGCCAGGTGATACAAAACACCTTGCAGGTACAGCCCCTGGTGACCCTGGCCGTGGCCCACCCCATGCTGGCGACACTGGAGGTCTCAAGCCAGGGTGCCACCGAACTGGAACCGGGCACCGAGGCACACGTGCGGGTAGGAGACCAGGAATTTCAGGGACGGGTCAGGCGGGTGTCACTGGAGTCCCGTGAGGACACCCCGGATACCTTCCAGGTGTGGGTGGCCTTTGATCCACCCGAGGGGCATCGGCTGCGCGCAGGGATGTCGGCGTGGGTGGTACTACCCTGAGGCAGCACTTACACTCGAGCCTCATCCTCAGTTGCACCCCCTGGAGCGACCATGCAAGAACCCCTGTTGATCATCACCACACTGGACGATGAGGCCCGCGCCCGGGAGATCGGCGGACTCCTGGTGGAAAAACGCCTGGCGGCCTGTGTCACCGTGTTGCCCGCCTCCACTTCCATCTATGAATGGGAGGGCGAGATCCAGGAAGACTCGGAACATGTGCTACTGATCAAATCCCGGGCGGAGTGCTACGAGGCACTGGAAGAGGCCCTGCTGGACGAGCACCCCTATGAACTTCCGGAGATCATTGCGGTTCCAATCACCCACGGACTTGAAGGCTACCTGGACTGGATAGAGGACACCACGGACCCATGATGGATTTGTCGCTGCTGAAACGGCTTCTGCTTCCCCTCCTCCTTCTCCTGCTGGTGCCGTCGGGATCGGCACTGGCGCAGATGGGAATGGAAGATGAACTGCTGCCACCGGAACAGGCCTTTGCCTTCGATGCCTACATGGCCGACGCAGACACGGTGGTGGCGGAATGGGTGATCGCCGACGGCTATTACCTTTACGGCGAGCAGTTCCGTTTCGAATCGCAGACTGACGGCATCGAACTGGGCGAGCCCCGGCGTCCGGCGGGCACCACCAAAGAGGACGAGTTCTTCGGGCAGGTGGAGACCTACCGGGATCGTATCCGCGTACAAATCCCCCTCACCCGCACCGATGACGCCCCGGACACTCTGGACCTGCAGGCCCGGTCCCAGGGTTGCGCCGATATCGGCGTGTGCTATCCGCCGCAGTTTCAGACCGCCTCACTGGATCTGAACGACCTCCGCGGCGCCGTGGAAGACGACGCTACCACCACTAACGCCCCACCCGCCGGCCCGATCTCGGAACAGGATCGTGTGGCAGGTCAACTGGCGGATGGTCGCGTCTGGCTGGTGGCCCTGGCCTTCTTTGGTTTTGGCCTGCTGCTCACCTTCACGCCCTGCGTGTTTCCCATGATCCCCATCCTGTCCAACATCATCCTGGGACAGAAGGATCTAACCACCCGCAAGGCCTTCCTCATCTCCCTGGTGTTCGTGCTGGCCATGGCCCTCACCTATACCGTGGCGGGCGTGATAGCCGGCCTGGCCGGGGCCAACCTGCAAGCGGCCTTCCAGAACCCCTGGATCATCGGCGGCTTCGTGGCCATCTTCATCGCCCTGGCCCTGTCCATGTTCGGCTTTTTCGAACTGCAGATGCCCGCGTCCATCCAGACCCGGCTCTCCGCCGTCTCCAACCAGCAACAGGGAGGCACGTTGGTCGGCGCGGGCATCATGGGGTTTCTCTCTGCCCTGATCGTCGGCCCCTGTGTCACCGCCCCGCTGGTGGGGGCGCTGCTGTACATCAGCCAGACCGGTGATACGTTTCTGGGGGGGCTGGCGCTGTTCAGCCTGAGCATGGGCATGGGGCTGCCGCTGCTGATCCTGGGCACCTCAGCCGGGAAGCTTCTGCCCCGCGCCGGCGCCTGGATGGATACCGTCAAGGCGGTGTTCGGTGTGCTGCTGCTGGGCATGGGCATCTGGCTGCTGGAGCGGGTGATGCCCGCACAGGTGACCATGCTACTGTGGTCGGCCCTGTTGATCGTCTCCGCCGTGTACATGGGCGCGCTGACCTCCCTGCCAGACGCCGCCAGGGGCTGGCGAGCCCTGTGGAAGGGCCTGGGCCTGGTGATCCTGGTCTACGGCGTGATCCTGATGATCGGCGCTGCCTCCGGGGGCAAGGATGTGCTCCGCCCCCTGAGCGGGCTGGCCCTGAGCGGCGGTAGCGCCGCCAGCGAGCAGGCCAGCCTCTCGTTCCGCCCGGTGGAGAGCCTGTCGGATCTGGAGCGTGAACTGGAGGCAGCCCGCGAGTCGGGCCAGCCGGTGGTCCTGGACTTCTACGCCGACTGGTGTGTGGACTGCGTTCGCATGGAACGCACCACTTTCCAGGCCCCGGACGTGGTAGCCGCCCTCTCCGGCGCCCGTCTGCTCAAGGCGGACGTGACCGGCAACACCCCCGAACACCGGGAGTTGATGCGGCACTTCGAGCTGTTCGGTCCACCGGCCATGATCTTTTTCAATGCCGAGGGGGAGGAACGGCGGGCTTACCGGATGATGGGATACAAGGCAGCCGAGCCGTTCCTGGAGCATGTGAACCTGGCATTTGAACGGGGGTGACGCTGGCAACAGCGCACCCTCACCCCAACCCCTCTCCCGCCAGCGGGAGAGGGGCAATATGGACCCCTGCCCCACGGAAAAGGCTCCCTTCTCCCCGCCGGGGAGAAGGGCCGGGGATGAGGGGAAACGGAAGGCAGCATGCAAAGTCCATCCACACCCCAACGCCCCTCCCGCAAACGGTAGAGGGGGCTCATTTCCACTCACAGACTTCATTGACATCACACATCACAACGGATCCTGGCCATCATGACCCCAAGACACCTTCTCACCCCCCTGCTCTCCCTCGCCCTGATCGCCGGGGGCATGACCCTCACCGCGACCTCCCTGGCCCCGGCCGCCGCGCAGGCCAACAGCGGCCTCACCGGTGGCGGCATGCAGGGCCAGCAGCGGCCGGATTTCAAACTGCCCGACATGGACGGCGAATCCCGTCATATCAGCGAGTGGGACGACCGTGTGGTGCTGGTGAACTTCTGGGCCACCTGGTGCCCGCCGTGCCGCAAGGAGATGCCCCTGTTCGTGGAAATCCAGGAAGAATACGAGGAACAGGGCCTGACCATCGTCGGCGTGGCCCTGGATGAACACCAGGCAGTGAGTGACTTCATCGACACCTACGGCATCAACTTCCCCGTCCTCATCGGTGAGGACGCTGCCATGGATGTGGCCAGTGCCTATGGCAACCGCTATGGCAGCCTGCCCTACAGCGTGCTGCTGGATCGGGACGGCAAGGTGCGGTACATCCATGCGGGCGAGCTGAAGCGGGGCACGCTGGAGCGGGAGATGAAGCCCCTGTTGTGAGCCCCGTGAGGTGACTGCCCTCACCCCAACCCCTCTCCCGCGAGCGGGAGAGGGGCTCGTGCCCCACCCCAATCTCGTCACAAATTCCGCGGAACTTGCCCCAAACTCCGGGCAAAATCATTGTTCCCTTATTTAGCGGCTGGACAGCTCCCTGCCCTTGAGGCACAATCCTGGGCACCTTTGGGGGGTGTCCTTTCTCTGCGCATCGCTGCGGTTTCATCCCGCAAAGGTCGGGTATTTCCCACTTTCAAGCGTGCGTGAATCCACATGGCCAAGTTCCTGCTGCTGAACGGTCCCAACCTGAACCTCCTGGGCACTCGCGAGCCGGGCATTTATGGCGCGCAAACGCTGGATGACATCGTCCAGTCCCTGCAGCAACAGGCACACCACGCGGGTCATGCCCTGGAGGCCTTCCAGTCCAACGCCGAGCATGCCCTCATCGATCGCATCCATGAGGCGCGCACTCAGGGCGTGGACTGCATCCTCATCAACCCCGGGGCCTTCACGCACACCAGCATCGCCTTGCGCGACGCCCTGCTGGGCGTTGCCATTCCTTTCATCGAAGTGCATCTGTCCAACACCTTCGCCCGCGAGGCCTTTCGCCACCACTCCTATCTTTCGGACGTGGCAGCCGGTGTGATCATCGGTCTGGGGCCACAGGGATACGCGCTGGCGCTGGAGGCGGCCATCCAACAGACAACCCGAAGCTGAGCACCATGGATATCAGAAAGATCAAGAAACTCATCGAACTACTGGAAGAATCCGGCATTAACGAGATCGAGATCCAGGAGGGAGAGGAATCCGTGCGCATCACCCGGGCGGCCCAGAACACCGGTCAGGCCTTCATGATGCCGCAGAACTTCATGGTGCCCGGCGGCACTCCGCAAGCGGCGGCACCCGCGCCCCCCCCCACCCCGGCAGCCGCGCCCACCGAGAGCGACAGCAGCACCAGCCTGCCCACCGGGCATCAGGTGATCGCCCCCATGGTGGGCACCTTCTACCGGGCGCCCACACCAGGCGCCAAATCCTTTGTCGAGGTGGGCCAGTCGGTGGAGGAAGGGGATACCCTCTGCATCATCGAGGCCATGAAGATGCTCAACCAGATCGAGGCGGACAAGGCCGGCGTGATCAAGGCCGTGCTGGTGGAAAACGGCCAGCCGGTGGAATACGGCGAGCCCATGTTCATCATCGACTGAGGGGCAGCCACCCATGTTTGACAAGATACTGATTGCCAACCGGGGCGAGATCGCCCTGCGCATCCTGCGGGCCTGTAGAGAGATGGGCATCAAGACCGTGGCCGTGCATTCCGATGCCGACCGCGACCTCAAGCACGTGCGCCTGGCGGACGAGTCCGTCTGCATCGGCCCGGCCCGCTCCACCGACAGTTACCTGAACGTGCCCGCCATCATCAGCGCCGCCGAGGTCACCGACGCCGAGGCCATCCACCCGGGCTACGGCTTCCTCTCGGAGAATGCGGATTTTGCCGAGCGGGTGGAGTCCAGCGGCTTTGTCTTCATCGGCCCTCGAGCCGACACCATCCGCCTGATGGGTGACAAGGTCTCCGCCAAGGACGCCATGCAAAAAGCCGGCGTGCCCTGCGTGCCGGGCTCCGGCGGAGCCCTGGGCGACGACCCTGAAGCCAACCTGGAACTGGCCCGCAAGATCGGCTACCCGGTGATCATCAAGGCGGCCGGTGGCGGTGGCGGGCGCGGCATGCGCGTGGTGCATTCCGACGGCGCACTGATCAACGCCATCTCCCTGACCCGCAGCGAGGCCGCCTCGGCCTTCAACAACCCCGTGGTCTACATGGAGAAATACCTGGAAAAGCCCCGCCATGTGGAATTCCAGGTGATCGCCGACGAGCATGGCAACGCCATCAGCCTGGGCGAGCGGGACTGCTCCATGCAGCGCCGCCACCAGAAGGTGATCGAGGAAGCCCCCGCCCCCGGCATCACGGATGAACAGCGCAAGCGCATCGGCGATCGCTGTGCCGAGGCCTGCCGCACCATCGGCTACCGGGGCGCCGGTACCTTCGAGTTTCTCTACGAAGACGGCGAGTTCTTCTTCATCGAGATGAACACCCGTGTACAGGTGGAGCACCCGGTCACGGAGATGGTCACCGGCCTGGATATCGTCCGTGAGCAGATCATGGTGGCAGCGGGACACCCCTTGAGCATCACTCAAGAGGAAGTGGTATTGCGCGGCCATTCCATCGAATGCCGCATCAACGCGGAGGATCCAGCCAACTTCATGCCCTCACCGGGCACCATCAGCCAGTACCATGCGCCCGGCGGTCCCGGTATCCGTGTGGACACCCATATCTATAATGGCTACAAGGTGCCGCCCTATTACGACTCCATGATCGGCAAGCTGGTGAGCTTCGGAGCCACCCGGGACATCGCCATCGCCCGCATGCGTGGCGCCCTGTCGGAGATCGTGGTGGAAGGCATCAAGACCAACATCCCCTTGCACCGGGATCTGCTGGCCGATGTGTCCTTCCAGAATGGCGGCACCGACATCCATTATCTCGAGAAGAAGCTCAAGCTTTGAGCGCCATGCACGCAGTACGCGAGAACACCCCATGATTCAGATCACCCTCCCCGCCAAGGCGGAACAGACTGAAGCCGTCGAGGATGCCCTGCTGGGTCATGGGGCGGTCTCCGTGATGCTGCGCGATGCCGGTGACGTACCGCTGCTGGAGCCGCTGCCCGGCGAGGAGCCCCTGTGGCCAGACCTGCTGGTGACCGGGCTGTTCCAGCCCGACATCGACCTGGATGAACTCACCCACATCCTGGCAGCGGAACTGGCCATGGACGCCTCGCGCATCCACCATGAGGTGCTGCCGGACCGTGACTGGGTGCGGGCCTGCATGGATGACTTTCATCCCATCCGCTTTGGCCAGCGCCTGTGGATCGTACCCACCTGGCACGAGACCCCGGATGCCGACGCTGTGAACATCCGCCTGGACCCGGGCCTGGCCTTCGGTACCGGCACCCACCCCACCACGGCCATGTGCCTGCGCTGGCTGGACGCCCATCCACCGCAGGAACAGGAGGTCCTGGACTATGGTTGTGGTTCCGGCATCCTGGCCATCGGCGCCCTGAAACTGGGGGCCCAAAGTACCTGGGCCGTGGACATCGACCCCCAGGCCATGACCGCCACCCGGGAGAATGCCCAGCGCAATGACATCCCCGATGAGCAACTGATCACCGGCCTGCCGGACGTCCTCCCGGAGGATGCGTGCTTTGATCTGACCCTGGCCAACATCCTGGCCAGCCCGCTGATGGCACTGGCCCCGGCCTTGGCCGGACGCACTCGCCCCGGTGGCCGGATCATCCTGGCCGGCCTGCTGGACCGCCAGGCCAATGACCTGATGTCATGCTATGAACGCTGGTTCGAGATGCGCATCGCCGACCAGCAGGAAGGCTGGACCCTCCTGGAAGGCACCCGCCGACAATAGCAGGAACCCCCTGTGGGAGCGGCCCTGGCCGCGAACAAGGCGACCCGGACCAATGACCGACGACACCAACACGCCGGAAGACCCACCCCGCCCCCGGCGTCGCGCCCTCAACCCCGGCGCCTTCGGCGTACAACGCTACGACGACACCCACCGCCCCGGCCAATCCCGGCCGGCGGTGCCGCTAGGCCAGACCAGTAGCCCTTTCGAAGACGTCTTTCCACCCGTATCCGATGAGCCGGGTTCGACTGCAGACCCTGGCATTCCTCATGCACTGCGCGAGGATCTGGAACGCTCGGGCACCCGGACACGCAGCACCGCCCGCACCCTGGCCTGGGGCAGCGCCTGCCTGGCCCTTATCCTCCTGCTGGGTGGCCAGGTGGCCTATCAGGAGCGCTATCAACTCCTGGCCATGGAACCCCTGGAGCCCTGGGTGCGCGCCGCCTGCACCCCGCTGGACTGCCCGCTGCCGGAACGCCGCGACCTGAGCGCCCTGCGCATCGCGCAGCGCCAGGTCGCCAGTCACCCGGACCAGCCCGACGCCCTCATGGTGACGGCTCTCATCGAGAATCAGGCCGGATTCGCCCAGCCCCACCCCATCGTGGAGCTCACCTTCATGGACGTGATGGGCCGCCCCCTGGCCGCCCGTCGCTTCCAGCCCCTGGACTACCTGCCCGGCCCCGCCTCCCCCATCCCACCGGGCCAAAGTGCCGAACTCCGACTGGAACTCAAGGACCCGGGCGGCGAGGCGGTGGCCTACGAGTTCCGATTCCTCTGATTGACGGCGAGTCAAGCTTTAACCACCGCCCCCCCATGGGTATCATGAACGGTCCGTCGCACCGTCGTGCTTCCCAACGCCCCCTGGACCCATGCAGATCGGACCCCACATCCTGGACACCCCGTTGATCCTGGCCCCCATGGCAGGCATCACCGACCGGCCCTTTCGTCAACTTTGCCGACGCCTGGGCGCCGGCCTGGCCGTGTCCGAGATGGTGCATTCGGATACCCGGCTGTGGAGCACGGATAAATCCCGCCTGCGCCTGGACCAGCGCGGCGAGGCAGGCCCCCGCAGCGTGCAGATCGCCGGGTATGATCCGACCATGATGGCTCAGGCCGCAGCGGGCGCCATCGAGCGCGGGGCGCAGATCATCGACATCAACATGGGCTGCCCCGCCAAGAAGGTGGTGAACCGCGCCGCCGGGGCGGCCCTGCTGGGGGATGAGGATCGGGTGCGGCAGATACTCAAGGCCGTGGTGGCGGCATCCTCCGTGCCCGTGACACTCAAGATCCGGCTGGGCATCGACCGGGCCCACGTCAATGCCCCCATCATCGCCCGCATCGCCGAACACAGCGGTATCCAGGCCCTGGCGGTGCACGGCCGCACCGGCGCCTGCCGCTACACCGACCCGGTGGATTACGCGGGGATTGCCCAGGTGAAGCAGACCGTGCAGATACCCGTGATCGCCAATGGCGACATCCGCACCCCAGAAGAGGCACTTCACGCGCGTGAAGTCACCGGCGCCGACGCCCTCATGATCGGCCGCGGCGCCCAGGGGCAGCCCTGGATCTTCCGGCGCATCGCCCAAACCCTGGCCACAGGCGAGATCCCGTCCGAACCGGGGCTAAGGGAGGTTCGGGCGATCATGAACGAACACCTGGATGCCCTGTACGCATTCTATGGGGAATCGGTGGGTGTGCGCGTGGCAAGAAAGCACATTGGTTGGTACCTGGCCGGCCGCCCCGGCGCCGAGCAGGTGCGCCCCGAGATCCTGCGAGCACCGACCCGCGCCGCCCAGCAGGCCCCCCTGGACCAATACTTCCAGACGCTTTGCCAAGCCGAGGACATTGCGGCATGAATCAGCCCATGTTGGAGAGCACCCAGGAAAGCGAAACCCTGGCCGTGGCCGTGGAACAGGCCCTGACCGAATATTTTGCCAAGCTCGATGGGCACGAACCGGACAACCTCTACCGAATGGTGATCGAGGAAGTGGAACGCCCCCTGCTGGAATGCGTGCTACGCCACTGCGACGGCAACCAGAGCCGCGCGGCCCAGTACCTGGGGTTGAATCGGGGGACGTTGAGGAAGAAATTGCGGCAGTATGAACTGGGTTAACGCTCATGCATCACGGTGGTGAGTCACCCCAGATGATGAAAGATACGCTACAAGCCCCTCTCCCCACCGGGGAGAGGGGTTGGGGTGAGGGGGAAGGACCGGCACAGTGCCTACCCCACCCCCTCATCCCCGGCCCTTCTCCCCCGAGTGGGAGAAGGGAGCGTCTCTAGCGAACCCTGGTTCCTTCACATTAATCATCAGGATTCCAATCGACTCAGTAACTCTTCCGCCTCCTGACGCTCGGTAAACTCCCCGGCCTCGGCCAGCAGTTCGCGCAGCACTGAGGCGGCCTCATCCTGGCGGCCATTGCGCTCCAGGGCCACAGCATAGTGATAGCCGACGGCGGCCTCATCAGGCAGGGCCTCACGGGCCTCGCGGATCAACTCCAGGGCCCGGGACGGGTCTCCATGATCTAGCAGGGCCATACCCAGGGTGTCCTTGATGCTTGGGCTTTCCGGCTGCAACTCATGGGCTCGCTGGGCCAGTTCCAGAGAGCGCTCATCCCCTTGCCGCTGATAGATATAGGAGAGGTTGTTCAGCACAATGGGGTTGTCGGGAAAACGCTCGACCAGGATCTCGTAATCCTCCCGGGCTGCCGCCATATCACCAGCACTCAGCACGGTGGTGGCCAGCATCATGCGCGATTGGTGATCGTCCGGGAAGTTCTCCAGGTGCTCACGCATCTGTTTGCGGGCCTCGGCCTCATCACCGGCACGGCGCTTGACCTCAAAGCGCTTCATGGCCACCTCACTGGACACCTGCGCCTCATAGGAAGATGCGTAGGCGTTCGCCGCCTCCGCATAATCCTCCCTCGCGGCCAGGATATCCCCTTCCATGAGATGACCCACGGCCCGCGTCGCATCCAGGTCCTGCATGCGACGCGCCAGGGTCATGGCCTGCGCTTCACGTCCCTCCTGACGCTCAAGACGCGCCAGGGTGACCAGCGCTCCAGCATGGTTTTCATCCCGCGCCAGCACCCGCTCCAGGGAACGGCGGGCCTCACCGAGACGCTCCGCCTGCCCCTGGGCAATGGCCAGTCGGAAATTCACCTCGGGGGAGTCCGGTCGCAACTCGGCCAGACGACGCAGAGTGGTGATCCCCTGGTCAAGCTGACCCGCCGACACCTGGGCCATGGACAGCACTTCCAGCACAGCGGCATTGTCACCGTGCTGTTCTTGAACGCCCTCGAGCACCGTCAGGGCCTCTTCCGGCTCCCCCGTCTGCAGACGATAGCGAGCCAGCACGATCCGAGGTTCCAGGGCATCGGGGCCAGCCTCCACCGCCCGCTGCAGGTACTGCCCGGCCTCGGCCGGTTCACCCTGCTCCACCTCGAACTCCGCCATCAACATCAGCAGGCGCACATTCTCGGGATTGGCCTCCAGGCCCGACTCCATCACCTCACGCGCCTCCTCCGCACCTTCCATACGCAGCTTGAGCATGGCCAGGTTGCGGGTGGCCGTCACGTTACCCGGGTCCAGTCGACGGGCCTCTTCGAAGGCCGCCACACCCTCCTCGGCGCGCCCAAGCCCGAACAGGGCAATGGCCCTCAGGTTCTGAATGGAGGGGGCATCGGGATTTTGTTCAGCAAACTCGTCGGCCTTGCTCAAGGCCTGTTCGAACTGCCGCTCTTCGAGCATGCGCACCACACCCGCCAATTCGAGACCTTCCGCCTCGGGCGCCATTTCACTGATGGTCTCCAGTTCACGCAGACCACCCACGCGATCGCCCCCCTGCATCAGCGCACGGGCCAGGTTCATGCGTGCCTGCAAGGAGTCGGGATCCAGATCCACCCGCCGACGCATCAGATCGATACTGGCCTGCATATCGCCTCGGGAGGCATGCACGCCCGCCATCAATTCAAGCGCCACCCGATCCGCCTCGTCCTCGGCCAGCACCCGCTTCAGCAGGGCCTCGGCATCGTCCACCTGGCCGCTCTGCATGCGCACGGCGGCCAGCAGGCGATTGGCTGCCGCAGACTGCGGATTGCCCCGTAGATAACGAGACAAATGCGTATCGGCCTGCTGGGTATTTCCCAGGGCAAAATGACTCGCCCCAGCAAAGAACCGGGCCGGCAGATAGTCCGGATTGAGGCGCAGGGTTTCCTCCATGGACCTCACCGCGGCCTGATGGTCCTGTTCATGGAAGCTCACCAGACCACTGATATAAGACGTCGCCGGCAGATCCGGCCCCAGCTCGCGCAGGGCCTTCAGATCCACCTTTGCATCCTCGAAGGATTGCAGTGCCACCCGCGTGAGGGCGCGGTTGAAATGCCCCATATAGGGGTTGGGCGCCGACTCGATCACCCGCGTATAGGCCTCGGCGGCCTCCTCCAGATTGCCCTCGCTGCGGTGGATGTCACCGGAGAGCGACCAGGCCGGCGCATGCTGCGGATCCTCCGCCAGTGCCTCGGCCAACAGTGCCTTGGCCCGATCCATATCGCCCTGCAAGGCCCGCACCTGGGCCAGGGTGGTCAGGGAGGGGGCATGCGCTGGATCCAACTCCAGTGCCGCTTCCAGCTCCGCGACCGCCGCTTCCGGATCATTCACCCCCAGATGGGCACGGGCCAGCAGCAGGTGAAATTCCAGAGGATCTTCGAATTCATTGGCCTCATGGGCCTGCAATTGCGCCCGAACAGTCTGGAACTCACCCTGCATCAGACGCGCCCGGGCCATGTAGATGACCGATTCGGGATCATCCCACCCCAGGGAATGCGCCCGGCGAAACTCCGAGAGCGCTGCCGCCGGCTCACCCATCTCCAGGTGCACCCGACCCAGTTCCCAGCGGGCATCCACGTGGTCCGGGTTTTCCTGCAACAGGTTGCGATATTCGATGATGCTGGCGCGCACCTCGCCGGTGGCCAGGTAATCCCGAGCGCGCTCAAGCCGTTCCTCTTCCGTGTAGCTGGTCTGGCCACAACCAGCCAGCCAGACCGTTCCCGAGACCAGCAGACCTGCGATCGCCAGTCTTACGTATTTGGTGAGATGCTTCTGTTCCATTGTGACACCCTCAAGTGTTGCTCAATCGACCAACAGACCTACTACATCCAATGATACCCATGAAGATGGGCTCCTCGACCGAGCGGGCTGCATGGGTGGAACGCGACCAGCCCGCCTCCCCGGGTCGTGTGAGGAAGCTCTCATCCTGGTCTGCGAGCATACGCCTTGAGGGGCGCGTGAGGAACACCACCCAGCCAAACTCAACCCTGGTCTGATTTCTCAACCGTTCCGCCGGAATGTTGTCGGATGATCTTACCGAGCGCCCTCAAGGCTTCGTTGACTTCCTGGGAACTGCTAAACATGGCGGCAACATCGTCATCCAGCCTGACAATATTCCTGGCTTCCCGATAGCGTTCTGCGTATTTTCCGCGCACACCGTGGGAAAAGTCGTATTCCCCTAGCATTTCGTCGTCTTCCTTACCCATCGCTTTCGTACCTCTTTCTTTCCTGGGCTGTCGCCACCCTAGCGGATATCAGTCGGATAACGTCCCCCTGATCCTTATGGACAACAACGAGCAACCGTTGTCCCTTTGATAGGCCAACCGTCACGAAGCGTGATTCTGTGGATGGGTGGAAAGGATCAGCAACCGTGATCGACAGAAAATCTGCGAACACGGTACTTGCTTCTTCGAAACTCACACCGTGCTTCTGTTGGTTTGATATCGCCTTGGTCCCGCTCCATTCAAACTTCAAGCCCGGTTCCCTCCACACTTCAAAGCCCTCCCATGGTGAGAGCATACGCCTTGAGGGGCGTGTGAGAAACACCGGCCAGCCACCCGCAACATGATGCACGTCAAGCGATACAGGGGCCGATAAGCTCACTTCTCAACCCACGGCGGCCGCCGCGAAAACAGATTATCCAGGCCGGGATTGACGGATTCCGGGCGGTCCAGCATCTCCAGAAGGTCCTGGTATTGGTCGCCGGAAACCAGGAAAAGGCGCTGATCGAGAAGCGTCTGCTCGGCAGCCTGATAGGCGGCGTCGAGGATGAAGTCAGTCAGCGATTTGTGGACCACGTCTGCCGCGCGACGCAGCACGGCCTCTTGCTCGGGGGTGGCTCGCAGCCCGAGGCGGGAGGAGCGCGTTGTCTTGGTGGCTGCGCGCATACCCATGCCTCTTGGTCGATGGACAACGGCTGCGATGCTAGGG